>JBMZNW010000109.1:0-2336 GCA_049619915.1 Gammaproteobacteria bacterium | reverse complement strand
GTGAGGAATACTCTAACACTTCAAAGACAGATATATATATTGAAGCACTATTTCATCTGCCTATATTTAAAACGTATAAAACTTATATTTTATTAGCAATGGGTATTAAGAAAGGATGCCACTTAATGGAGTCATATAAGCAATATAATGTTACCCATATGGAGCTTAGAGAATACCTTGATTCAAAAAATATCTGAGATAAGTAACCGGAAAATATCTAATTCTAGCTGCTCTTTTTCGCTATGAATCACTCCAAGTACTTTTATTCCGTCGCTATCCATCGACTTGAAATCTGCTCTGCCAGAGTAGGATTATCGATAAATTTATTTCTATTACCCTGCAACTCTTCAATAATATTATTGCGCAAGATTTCCTGTTTGCTTGGCGGGTCTTCGCGATTCCAGAGTTTCAACACTTTCAGCATTTTTTTATCTATCGGTACACCGTATTCGTTATGCATATAGAAAATAGAACGTGCAATATTGCCACGTGCTAAAGGTCGTGGTTCAGTAATGCCAAAACGACGTTCAAAATCACATTTATCATAGCGCCAGTCTTCACCTTCAATTAAGCCAAAACGTGTATCACGGCGGGAAATATCAATTTCTTGCCAAACTGGATAGAGATTGTGCATATCGGCTTCCATTCGAGTGAAACGGGATTTTTCATCCAGCCGACATTGGCGGCGACTATTACAACTTAGGTGCTCTAACATCCAGCTAACTGGATAAATCTGCTCAATAACAAACAAGCGACCTTCGGTTAATGTTTTCGCTGGATCGAACCGATAACCACAATAAAGAGACCAACCACCATTGCTATAGAGATCGTTCCAGAATGTGTTTAAAACAACTTCATCATAGTTTTCGACAGGTAAACTCTCAGCATAGCTTTGCTGAAAACTCATTAAAAAGAATAATGAAAAAATTTGGATGGTATGTCGCACTTTGTTTGTTCTTTATGGTCCTTTAATTTAATGTGGTAATCATATACTACAGCGCTTTAAAATGTGAAGATGCTTTAAACCCGATAGCAATAATAAAAAATGATACGTTTTTACAAAATTTTGAGGCACACATTATGCCAGTTTCTGTTGTTATGTCTGGCTATTAGCTTGTCTGGCTGCTCAGATGGCCTGTCTCAACTCGAACGTATTCAATCTCGTGGTGATTTGCGCATAGCCCTGATAGCAACACCACCATTATATTTTCCAGATGAATCATTAATTCGTGGTTATGATTATGAAATCATTGCTGACTACGCAAAATCTATTGGCGTTGATCTCGAAATAACACGCGCCAACACGATTGGCGAAACCAGCACCTTGTTAAAGCAAGGTAAAGTACATATCGGTATTGCTGGCAGTTCGCCCATCCACCCTGATGAACAAATATCAAGTGGTATCGCCTATAATGAAAATGACTGGTATGTCGTTGGTCATCACAAAAATAAATTACCCAAATCTATTGAAGAAATTACACCCAGCACAGTCATTGTAGCCAAAGACAGTAAAGCTACGCTTGTTCTGGATGATATAAAACCGGAATACCCTTCATTATTTTGGCTGGAACTACCTAATGGCAATACCAGGCAGGTACTCGATCAGGTTAATAAAGGTAACTTCCAGCTGAGTATCGTTAGTGCAGATATTTATACTTACTATCGTTATTTATTTACTGAAATAGAAGTTGCATTTAAGTTGCCTAAAAAATATTCATCGCATTGGCTGACTATGAGTAACGCTGAAGATAGTTCTTTATCTGATTCAATCAATGGCTTTTTAGCTTCCTACAAAAACAGCAACCAGTTTAAAAGGAAGCATGATAATTATTTCAAACATCTGGAAGTATTTAATTACGTTGATACTCGTTATTACTTAAAACGCATTGAAACTGATTTAAAGAAATATGAGCATTACTTTCATAAAGCTGCTGTTAATAATGAATTTGATGCGCGTTTTTTAAAAGCTATTAGTTATCAAGAATCTCACTGGGACCCTAAGGCGACTTCGCCAACCGGTGTGCGCGGTATTATGATGTTAACTAAAGCAACCGCTAAGCAAATGAAGGTCTCCAATCGGCTCGACCCTGCACAAAGCATTGATGGCGGTGCCCGTTATTTACGAACTCGTATACAAAAGATTCCTGAGCGTATTCCCGAACCCGATCGAACCTGGATGGCCTTAGCCTCTTATAACATAGGCTTTGGGCACCTGGAAGATGCACGAATTCTTACTCAGCAGCAAGGCGGTAATCCAGACAGGTGGATTGATGTAAAAAAACGGCTACCCTTACTCACACAAAAACAGTGGTTTGAAAAAACAAAGCATGGTTACG
>JBMZNW010000108.1:0-7038 GCA_049619915.1 Gammaproteobacteria bacterium | reverse complement strand
ATCAATGGATAAAGTCACTTCTGCTTTCGGTGTTTCGCCTGTTTCAACTTGCGCCTTTAATGAAACTAATTTTATCTTTTCGTCGGCACTTTCCTGGATAGCATCCGTCACCAGTGCTTGTAAATCATCATCAAACACTTCATGTTTTTTATCGGCCAATGCTTTAAAACGAGAAAAGGCATCGTTCAAATCTTCTTCTTTTTCAAAGTTAATACCTAATTCTTCTAAACGGGTACGGAATGCATTACGGCCTGAATGTTTACCCAAAACCATTTTATTCGCATTCCAACCCACATCTTGCGCACGCATGATTTCATAAGTTTCACGACTTTTTAAAACGCCGTCCTGATGTATGCCGGATTCATGGGCAAAGGCATTAGCACCGACAATCGCTTTGTTCGGCTGAACAGGAAAACCAGTAATATTCGAAACTAAGCGCGAACAAGTCATGATTTGTGTTGTATCCAATTCGGTATCGCATTCAAATACATCACGTCGCGTTCGCACAGTCATAACGACTTCTTCCAAAGCAGCATTACCGGCACGTTCACCCAAACCATTAATCGTACATTCAACTTGTCTTGCGCCGTTCATCACTGCCGATAAAGAATTACCAACAGCCAAACCTAAATCATTATGACAATGCACAGAAAAAACAGCTTTATCAGAATTTGGAATATGCTCGATTAACTTACCAATTAACTCACCGAAATAGAGTGGCAAGTTATAACCGACCGTATCAGGAATATTAATTGTCGTTGCGCCAGCATCGATGACTTTCTCAATAACACGACACAAAAAATCAAATTCGGAACGCCCAGCATCTTCCGGAGAAAATTCAACGTTATCGGTATAATTTCTAGCGCGTTTCACCGCATGCACGGCTTGTTCTACGACCTGATCCGGTTCCATACGTAATTTCTCGCGCATGTGAATCGGTGATGTTGCAAGAAAGGTGTGAATACGCGATGAATTTGCCGGCTTCAATGCTTCTGCCGCGCGATCAATGTCTTTATCCAACGCACGTGCCAAACCGCAAACGGTACTGTCCTTAATTAATTCAGCAACTGCTTTAACTGATTCAAAATCGCCTTCACTGGCGATAGGGAAACCTGCTTCGATAATATCAACGCGCATTTTTTCCAATGCTTTAGCTATACGAAGCTTTTCATCTTTCGTCATTGATGCGCCGGGGCTTTGTTCACCATCGCGCAATGTTGTATCAAATATTATTAATTTATCCTGCATTTTTCTCTGCTCCGAAACTGATGCCCAGTCTATGTTGATAATCTGAGCAATACAAATAAGTTATGCGTTTTTTAATAAACGCAGCAAAAAGCCAAATTGTGAGTACGTTTATTTAGCCCCTTAGGGCAGCAGAAGTAGTAGGCGTGATAAGACAGGCTGATTTGATTGCAAACCAGTGCGGAAAGAGTTTAATGTTTTATTTCCTGTCTTCATCTTTAAAGAATATAGCGTCTTTTTTATTTTATTCAAGTTTCAGTTGTTTAGTTAGATTCATCC
This sequence comes from Gammaproteobacteria bacterium, assembly GCA_049619915.1. GTDB lineage: Bacteria > Pseudomonadota > Gammaproteobacteria > Eutrophobiales > Eutrophobiaceae > UBA7359. Next base: position 5,514 of record JBMZNW010000108.1, on the reverse strand, counting down.
GAAGATGGTTCAATTGATTTTCTTGCTTCACGATGTTTTCGTATTGTCAGCAACGTTAACACCGGGCCGGAAACGCCATAAGTTGCAGCCAAAGCAAATAGAACTAAAGGCGGCTTCATCGCAATCAAGACAAATACCAAAACTATTATCAATACGGCAAAAAATGGCACGCGTCCTTTCAAGTCGAGTTCTTTGAAACTGTGATAACGAATATTACTCACCATCAATAAGCCAACGGCAATAGTCACAGGCAGACAAAACACCAGAGAGGTTGTTTCGCCTATTAATGCATATTCTTCACCGCACCAGATCATGCCGGCTAAAACTGCGGCAGCAGGCGGGCTCGGGAAGCCTTGAAAAAAACGTTTATCCTGACTTTCTGCTTGTGTATTAAAACGCGACAAACGTAAAGCGGCTGATGCGGTATAAATAAATGCGGCAAGCCAACCGAGCTTACCCATATCAGATAGCGCCCATTGGTACATCACTAACGAAGGTGCTATCCCGAAAGACACCATGTCAGACAAACTGTCATATTGAACACCAAAGTCACTTTCTGTATTCGTCAATCGTGCAATACGGCCATCCATGCCATCGAGAATCATCGCAACAAAAATCGCTATGGCTGCTGATTCAAATTGATGATTCATCGAAGCAATAATGGAATAGAAACCAGCAAACAAGGCACCTGTAGTAAACAGGTTGGGCAATAGATAAATACCACGTCTTCGATCAGACATGTTTTTTATCCTTTTTTACATTGTTTGTATTGGTAAACATGCAAAGAGTTTACCTTTGATAAGACTTATTTGAAAAGACTTAACTGAAAGAATTGAGAACTAAAAGGTGAGTGAATTACTGTTGTTGAATGGCTATGCTGCCTAAATGTCTTTCTGAATTTCTTCCTGAGCTTCATCTTGAACTTCTTCGTCTTTGATTACGCTGGCCGTTCCCTGATGAATTAATTGTGCTAGTACCGTGCTGCCTGATTTCACATATTGACCTTCTTCTACCAAGATTTTTGATTCAAGTGGTATAAACACATCAATCAAACCACCTAAATAAAGATAACCAGATCGCTGTCCCTGGCCAACTCTTTCACCTAAATGCATGTAGAAATGAAATTTACGGATAATGTCTTTTAAGCGAACAGCCGTAACAATATCATCACCTTCATCTGTTTTAATATGAAAATCAAAATGCCGACGAGGTTCATTCTTGTCTGGGTTAGAACACCAATGTTCAGCGACTTTTCCTTCTATCGGTGAACGTAAGGAATAAATATCAAAAGCACGCATTGTTACTTGAATACGCATTGCCTTTCTTTTCAAGCGTACATCTTCTGCTTCTTCAATTAATGTGACGACACCATAGGCTGGGCTGACTACGGCTAATGGTTCTGATGGTATTTCTCGGTAAGGATCGCGTAATAAATAAACAGCGATGAAAAAAACAAAAAGTATAGAAAAGAAAACAACTGAACTAACAAAAAATTCAGCTAACACAGCCAAACCTAATAACGCTACCAGGAATGGCCATGCTTCTCGCGCAATAAGAGGATACCGATTATTTGGCATCTTTTATTAGCCAGCTAAATGAAACGAATAAATTGTTAAAACTTATAACAAACAGCTATTAATTCTTTTCGTGATCCACTAATTGATTAGCTTTAATCCACGGCATCATCGAGCGAAGTTTTTCACCAACAACTTCAATACCATGTTCACGGCTTATACGACGTTTCGCTTTCAAGGTTGCTGCGCCACTTTGGTTTTCAAGAATAAATTCACGAGCAAATTCACCTTGTTGGATTTCAGCAAGAATCTTCTTCATTTCTTTCTTCGATTCTTCTGTGACAACGCGTGGGCCGCGAGTGAAGTCGCCGTATTCTGCTGTGTTTGAAATTGAATAACGCATGTTGGCGATGCCACCTTCATAGATCAAATCAACAATCAATTTAGTTTCATGTAAACATTCAAAGTAAGCCATTTCAGGTGCATAACCCGCTTCTACCAAGGTTTCAAAACCAGCTTGAATTAATGCAGTAATACCACCACAAAGCACGGCTTGTTCACCGAACAAGTCTGTTTCAGTTTCTTCTTTGAAGGTTGTTTCAATAATACCAGCACGACCACCACCATTTGCTGACGCATAAGACAGTGAAATATCTTTCGCCTGACCTGATGCATCTTGGAAGATAGCAATAAGTGAAGGCACACCGCCGCCGCCTGTATAAGTAGCGCGTACTAAATGACCAGGACCTTTTGGCGCAATCATAATGACGTCCAAATCAGCGCGTGGTTGAATTTGTTCGAAGTGAATATTAAAACCATGTGCAAACGCTAGAGCAGCACCTTGTTTAATATTTGGTTCGATTTCGTCTTTATAAAGTGCAGCTTGAAACTCATCAGGAGCAAGAATCATGACGACATCAGCACTGGCAACAGCATCAGCAATAGGCTTCACATCCAATCCTGCTGCTTCTGCTTTAGCAGCAGACGAAGAACCTTCACGCAAACCGACACAAACTTTCACACCTGAATCTTTCAGATTGTTTGCATGCGCGTGTCCTTGAGAACCATATCCAATAATGGCAACTTGCTTGCCTTGAATTAAAGATAGGTCTGCGTCTTTGTCATAATAAATATTCATAAACTTACTCTCATTAAAAAATAGTGTTGTAAAAAAATTTTATTGGATAGCTTTATCGCCACGGGCTATACCAGAGACACCGGAGCGAACAACTTCAAGAATTAACTTCTCATCTAATGCTTCTATAAACGCATCAAGTTTTTCGCCTGTACCAGTCATCTCAATCGTGAATGCGTTTTCGGTCACATCAATAATGCGACCACGGAAGATATCATTCATACGTTTAATCTCAGCACGATCTGATTTTTTCGCTGAGACTTTAATCAGCATTAATTCACGCTCTATATGTCGAGACTCAACCAGATCAACAACCTTAACCACATCAACAAGTTTATTAACCTGTTTCATGATTTGTTCGACAATCGCATCAGAGCCATTGGTGACTAATGTCATTCTTGAAATTTTCGGGTTTTCAGTCGGCGCAACCGTCAAAGATTCAATATTAAATCCACGCGCCGAAAACAAACCGGCAACACGCGATAAAGAACCTGCTTCGTTTTCCATCAATAATGAAAGTATGTGACGCATCAGGCTAACTCTCTATCGTTATCGGTTGATAAATGCATTTCATGATGGCCTTTGCCAGTCGCAATCATCGGATATACGTTTTCCGTTTGATCCGTTACAAAGTCCATCAATACCGTTCGATCTTTTAATGCCAGCGCTTCTTTAATGGCACCTTCAACATCGCTGGCTTTTTCGATACGCATACCAACGTGACCATAACTTTCTGCCATTTTGACAAAGTCAGGTAAGGCTTGCATATAAGATTGCGAATAACGGCTGGAATAAAAGAACTCCTGCCATTGACGAACCATACCCATATAACGGTTATTCAAACTTAATATTTTTATAGGCGTGTTGTATTGCAAACAGGTTGATAGCTCCTGAATACACATCACCAAACTCGCTTCACCTGAAATACAAGCAACTGTTTCGTTAGGATAAGCCAACTTAACACCCATCGCCGAAGGAACACCAAATCCCATGGTTCCCAAACCACCTGAATTAATCCAACGACGAGGCTTATCAAATTTATAAAACTGCGCGGCCCACATTTGATGTTGTCCGACGTCAGAAGTGACATAGGCATCACCTTTAGTCAGCTCCCATAGTTTTTCAACAACGTACTGCGGCTTAATAACCTCTGTAGTGTCATCGTATTTAAGACAATCAAGCGCACGCCATTCGTTTATTTGTTTCCACCATGCTTTCAGTGCTGTTGCATCCGGCTTTTTCGCGCCCTCTTTTTTCAAGATGGCTAATAAGTCTTTCAATACAGACTTAACATCACCCACAATAGGGACATCAACCGGAACGTTCTTCGCAATTGATGAAGGATCAACATCAATATGAACAATCTTTGCGTACGGACAGAATTTTTCCAAATCGCCCGTTACACGATCATCAAAACGCATTCCTACAGCAATTAAAACATCACACTGATGCATCGCCATATTTGCTTCGTAAGTACCATGCATCCCTAACATACCGACAAACTGTTTATGCGTTGCAGGGAACGCGCCGAGCCCCATTAAGGTATTGGTTATCGGGAAGCCTAATAATTTCGTGAATTGAGTCAGCTCTTTGCTGGCTTCACTTAAAATTACGCCGCCGCCCGAATAGAGCATGGGTTTCTTCGCGGACAAAATTAAATCTGCCGCTTTTTTAATCTGCCCAGGATGACCTTTCAGAACAGGTTTATACGTTGGCATATCAACTGTTTTTGGATATTCGTATTCACATGAATCAGCAGTGACATCTTTAGGAATATCAACAACAACAGGACCAGGGCGACCGCTGGTCGCAACATAAAATGCCTTCTTAATAATAGTCGCTAAATCTTTAACGTCTTTTACTAGGAAATTATGTTTTACACAGGGGCGAGTAATGCCAACAGAATCAACTTCCTGAAAGGCATCATTTCCAATCATAGCTCTAGGAACCTGCCCGGTGAAAACGACAAGAGGAATAGAATCAAGATACGCAGTCGCGATACCGGTGACAGCATTGGTTGCACCCGGACCCGAGGTCACTAACACCACGCCCGGTTTACCAGTAGAACGCGCATAACCATCGGCAGCATGCGTTGCACCTTGTTCGTGACGGACAAGAATATGCTCGACTGCATCTTGATTATATAATGCATCATAAATATGCAGAACAGCACCACCGGGATAGCCAAACAGATGTTTAACACCCTCGTCTTTCAGCGCCCGGCAGAAGATTTCTGCACCACGTAATATTTCTTTCTTTTTAGCCACTGATTCCTATACCAATTTATTTATATAAAATTAATCGAAACGCGCGAAGGTACTGAGATTCTTGGGTCAGGTCAAGCTAATGTCAGTGATATTCCAGAAATAGTTAAAATCGAGCGAAATACTGTTGAAATTAGCGACAGCGATACGAATAAAAGCCTGATCACTTACCCTGCTGGCTAATGTCGTTTATAGTATCGCGCCTGACTAAACGTCGACAAAAAATAGACAGCGGTCGACACAATCAATTCTCAAACTTTTAAGCTAAATCGAACAATGAAAACATCACAATTACTCATCTCAACTTTACGCGAAGCGCCTGCTGACGCTGAAATTGCCAGCCACCAACTTATGCTTCGTGCCGGCATGGTAAAACAGCTTGCCTCTGGTATTTATACCTGGCTGCCATTAGGTCTACGCGTTTTACGAAAAGTGGAAAATATTGTCAGAGAAGAGATGGACAAAGCCGGCGCTCAGGAAATTATGATGTCCGCCATCCAGCCAGCAGAACTATGGCAAGAATCCGGTCGCTGGGATCAATACGGCCCTGAATTATTGAGAATTAATGACCGTCATGAACGTGAGTTTTGTTTTGGTCCAA
>JBMZNW010000107.1:0-7192 GCA_049619915.1 Gammaproteobacteria bacterium | reverse complement strand
GGTTATTATCCAATAAGAATGCAGATGCAGTCTATGGTATATAGCGCTTTTGTTGACTAGCTAGAAATCTTCAAAGTCTTCATCATTAGAAAGATCTTCTTCTGATAATCCATCATTAAATAGATTTTGATTTAACGATGCTTTTATTTCAGGGTTACCAAATAACTCTACATTTTCTATCTGTGTTTCAGGTGCTTCTGCTAACAGATTTAATACAGATAGTTGTTTTAATTCCGGTGCTTCAGCGTTTAATTCAGTTTTAGTCAAAGCCTGTAGATCAGCCAGTTCTTGCATAGCCAAATCTTTTAAAGCGGCAAGATCAAGCGGCTTAAGTTTGCCGTCTGCCGACACTAAATCACTTAATAATTCAGAAAATTCACCTTGAAAAACTTCGTCTGTCAGGTCGCTAGACGTCGCTAAGGCATTGCTTTTTAAGCTGTTTTCTGTATTTAGCGCACTTATTGTAAGTACTGGATTCAAGTATATGTCCTTTCAATTAGTTTAGTATCGCAATGAATATTGCAACGGCTGTGCCAGCTCACGGAATGGCTAGTATTTTGAAGATGTTCTTTGGCTAAGTTCGTCTAATTGGTGTTGCTCTCTTAGCAACATGATGGTTTGTTCAGTTTTATAACAACGCTGAAAAATATTTTCCATCGTATCCAGTTGTTGTTTTTCTTTTAACCATTTTTCCCGTTCAAGGTTGTTCATGTTTTCCTGAATTTGAATCTGGTTCTTAATCAGTCGGATGCCTTCATCAAGTTGCAGGATAAAAGCCTGACGTTCACGTATCATTGTTACCGACTGCGCCGCACCTCCGGGTTTCATTAATGCAGTATATTCGAGTCTGTAAGATTCTAATTGTTTTAATTTATTCTTGTAATCACTTAACACTTTTTGAGCGGCAGCAAATTCTCTTGCCGCAGCGCGTTCCTTATTCTCGGTTAAATTAACTATTTTTTTCAGACGTTGTGAGCGCGTCATTTACTGTTCCTGTTCCAGCATCGGATTAATATTATCCTGGCTGTATTTATTACTTAATTCATTTAATTGTTGTTTTGCCTGCATGTAATTTACTTTTTCATTCATTTCCTGACTAATAAACTTTAAGAAATCAGGCTGCAATTTTATTGCCAGATCAAGTTGCGGATCAGCACCGGGTTGATACGCTCCAACACTGATTAAATCTTTATTCTGTTGGTAAATAGAATTTAACTGACGCAATGCTAATGTCTCTCTTTGATGTTTTATATCCGTAATCGAATTCATTACACGGCTGATTGAAAGCTCTAAATCAATAGCAGGATAAATACCTGACTCTGCAATTTTCTTTGATAAGACAATATGACCATCAAGAATCGCTCTGGCTGAATCAGCAATTGGATCATTATCCGCATCAACTTCTGTTAACACAGTATATATTGCTGTAATCGAACCTTGTTCTTTACCGCCGTTACCTGCACGTTCAACCAATTCCGGTAACCGCGCAAATACTGATGGAGGATAACCGCGTGTCGCAGGTGGTTCGCCAATGGTTAATGCGATTTCTCTCTGTGCTTGTGCAAAACGCGTTAATGAATCCATTAACAATAAAACATGTTGTCCTTGGTCACGAAAATACTCTGCAATACTGGTTGCTAATAATGCACCATGCATACGCATCAAAGGCGAATCATCTGCTGGCGTTGCAACAACAACCGAACGAGACAAACCTACTTGTCCCAAACTATTTTCGATGAATTCTTTTACTTCACGACCACGTTCACCAATAAGCCCAACAACAATCACATCAGCTTCAGTAAAGCGTGCCATCATACCTAGCAACACACTCTTACCAACACCACTACTTGCGAATAAACCAATGCGTTGACCACGACCAATAGTAAAAAACGTATTAATCGTTCTAACACCCACATCCATAGGCATGGTTATATTTTCACGCGTTAATGGATTAATCGGACTGCCGTTTAATGTAATTTTATCTTTTGACTTAATCGGTGGACCATTATCAAGCGGCTGGCCTGCGCCATTAATAACACGACCAAGCAGTTCTGGCCCAACTGAAATATCACCTGCTCTACCTAAAGGTACGACACGGGCATTGGGCGATAAGCCATGCGGCTGACCGGTAGGCATAAGAAAAAGGTTATCGCCGGAGAAACCAACGACTTCAGAATCAATCGCTGTATTATCATCATTTCTAATTCGACAATAATCACCTATTGCGGCACGACATCCGGCTGCCTCTAGAGTTAAGCCAACCATTCTGATTAATCTACCTTGTACGACCAAAGGTACAGGCTGCTTGTTCTTCTTAATCAAGTTATTGATTCTTTGCTTCCAGGCAGGTTTACGATCAATTTCATTTAGCATTGTCATTTATCCTGTTCTTAATTATCCCGCTCTTGATCAGTTTCTCGTTCGTCACCTAACATATTGGCTGCTATCGCTGATAATCGTGCTTCAATACTGGCATCTATATAAGAAGACTCTGTTTCGACACGACAATCACCTCGTGTTAATAATAAATCTTCTTCAAGACGATAGGTTTTTTCATCATCACTGAGTGACAATGCATTTCGGACAAGTTGGATGTCTTCAGGATGTAAATAGATTATTGGATGTCTTGCAGAAATAGGTAATGCGCGTACTGCCTCTCTAACGACAGCAACAATTTCACCCGGCTCAAGTTTTATTTCACGACGTACAAGTTGTCTGGCAATAGCTAATGTTAATTGGGCAATACTGTTTTCCAGTTCATCGTCCAGTTGAGAAACCGGCTCAGCCAATGTTGTAAGTATTGATTTTAGTTTCTGAATTAGTTCACTTGATTCTGCTGTTGCCTGTTGTTTACCCTCTTTATAACCCTGAGCTTTACCTTCTTTTCTGCCCATATTAAAACCTTCATCATAAGCATCTTTATGAAGGTTTTGCATCTCATGTGCAGTCGGAGGTCGAATGCCTTTATTGCTGTCGCTGGCGATCTTTCCTTCTACCTGAGGTTCCTGCCATTCAACATAGCTGTCTGCTTCATTGGCTGAAATTATTCGTTGTTTTAGATTAGTCACAGATAATTTGTTTTTATATTTTTTTATAATTAATTTATTACATCATCTCTGCTTAGATTAATTCTTCGTCAGCACTACCACCTAAAGAAATTTGACCTTCATCAGCTAAACGTCTGGCGATAGACAAGATTTCTTTTTGTGCTGTTTCAACTTCACTTAATTTAACAGGACCTTTGGCTTCAAGATCATCACGTAACATTTCAGCAGCACGTTTAGACATATTCGCATAAATTTTTTCTTTTAATTCATCATCAGCCGCTTTCATTGCTAGCAATAGAACATCAGTAGAAACTTCTCTGAGTATGGTTTGCATAGATCGATCATCAACACCATTTAGGTTTTCAAAAACAAACATCAGATCTTGAATTTCCTGCCCGAGGTCTTCATCCACTTCTCTTACTTTTTCCATAATGGCTGATTCGGCAGAAGAGTCGATAAAGTTAAGGATATCGGCTGCAGCTTTAACACCACCGATTGTTGATGATTGTGAACCACTACTGCCTTTCAATTGTGCTTCTAATGTATCATTCAATTTTTTCATCGCAGCGGGTTGCACACTCTCAAGTGTTGCGATACGTAACAACAAATCTGAACGAACTTTTTCAGGAAACTCTATTAACACTTCTGCAGACATATCGCTTTCCAGATAAGACAAAATAATAGCGATGATTTGCGGATGTTCATTTTGGATTAATTCAGCGATAGATTTAGGTGCCATCCATTTTAATGCTTCAAGCCCTTGCGAATTACCACCAAGTAAAATCCGATCAATCACACTGGCCGCTTTATCTTCACCTAAGGCACTGTACAAGACACTGCGCACATAATCATCAACACCCACACCTAAAGCTGTTTGCTTATTAACGGTATTCATGAATTCGCTGATGACATTATTGACCATGTCTTTGGTCAGGTCTCTCACCGTAGTCATGGCAATACCAATGCGCTGCACTTCTTTCGGCCCCATGTGCTTTAACACTTCTGCAGCAGATTCTTCGCCGATAGTCATCAACAATACGGCTGCTTTTTGTGTGGGATCCAGGCCGGTACTTTTAGCAGGAGGTGATGCCATTATTCTTCACCCACCCAGTTACGTACAACTTGTGCTGCAAGTTTTGGATCAGTATCAACCATTTCCTTAACATTTGTAATCGACTTATCAAACTCCGGAGCTGCTTCAATGGCTTTTACTTCTTCTACAGCTCCTTCAGCATTGTCATTCGTTAACTGAGCAGCTGCGCCTCCAACAGGGCCTGCCAATGCTGTTTGGTGTAAAGTGATTTCTTTATTCATCATATTTTTGATTGATGGCTTTAAAACACCAAACACAATAAATAGAACAAACAAACCACCTAGTACTTGTTTTGCAATATCCCAAACCCAGGCTTGTTGCCAAATAGGTAGTTCAGGTAAAGGTTCAACAGCTTCAGGTAAACTAAACTGCGAGTTCATGACGTTGACTCTATCACCGCGAATTATGTTAAAGCCTATTGCCTCTCTTACCAGATTAGTAATCTGTTCTAATTCTTCCGGCGTATGTTCAACGCGAACAACTTCGCCTTTTTCATTCAAGGTCTTTTTATAGTCAATGACAACCGCAACAGATAATCGCACCAAACTACCCATAGCCAAACGCGTATGACTAATAGTTTTATCCAGTTCATAATTTCGCGTTGCCCTGCTTTGTGAACTACCTATGCCTGCATTATTTCCAGTATTTGCAGCAGCCGCTTCTCCAACTAATTCCGGTGCTGTACCATCTAGTGCAGGTTGATTCGATAAAGCACCTGGTACACCACCTGCTATATTGCCAGAAGCGCTTCGATCTTCTTCAACTTGTTCACTACGCAAAGCAGGCATATCAGGGTTATACGATTCTTGCGTTCGCTCCGTTCGTGTGAAATCCATTTCTGCGGTGACCTGAGCTTTGACTCCATCTGGACCGAGTAATGGCGTAAGAATATTTTCAATTCGTTCTATATAAGAATTTTCAACTTGTGTTGCATATTGAAACTGCGATGCCGTTAATGCTAAATCAGCAGAAGACTGATTTTGACTCATTAAACGACCATACTGATCGACAATACTAACGTTAGATAGCTCAAGTCCAGGTACACTTGCAGAAACCAGATTGGCAATAGCAGCAACCTGCCCTGGTTCCAGTCGATGTCCAGGATAAAGATCCAATAATACTGATGCACTAGCCGCTTTACGGTTTCGTAAGAAAACACTTTCTTTTGGTATGGCCAGATGAACTCTAGCTGCTCTTACAGCACTGACTTTAGCAATTGACATAGCCAGTTCACTTTCTAACGCGTGTTGATAACGTGCTTTTTCCATGAACTGACTCGTGCCAAGTTTTTGTTCTTCATTTAATATAGAAAAACCACTATTCGCACTTCGAGGTAAACCTTCCGTTGCCAGTTTCATTCTTGCTTCATGTACTTTTGCTGAAGCGACCATGACTGCGCCTGAGTTAGGATCAACATGATAATCAATGTTCGCCTTTTGTAATGACTCAATAACTTGCGATGCATCCTGATCAGACAAGCTGCCATATAACAAACTATAATTCGGTTTTTGCGACCAAAGCACAACATAAACACCGATTGCAACACTTGCCGCAACTGCAAACAGGAACATCAGTTGACGTGCAAAAATAGCTCTTCTTACATCTGGTTCTATTGCTATTGTTTCTGCCATTATTCTAGCTCACTAATAATTATTCTATTAACTACACTGACATATTCATCACTTCTTGATAAGCACTAACAAGACGATTACGCACTTGTGTCATTGCTTGAAAAGAAAGTGATGCAACTTGTGATTTAACCATGACATCTGTCAGGTCAACGTTAGGGTTACCCAATTCAAATTGTGTTTTTAATTCACCGGCTACTTTCTGTGACTCATTAACCTGATCGACTGCGTTTTTAAACATATTTGAAAAGTCAGGAGCGTTACCTTTATCAACAGCTGTTTGATTAATGTTGCTCGCTTTTTCTTGCATAGCACGCATTTGTACTAATAGCTGATCCATATTTATCTCGTTCATTGCTGTTTTCCTTTTGTTCTAATTAGTTAATCGGAATAGCGACACCACGTTCACGCATTTTTGCCAATTTGTATCGCAAGGTGCGTGGACTGATACCCAATCTTTCGGCTGCCGTTTTACGACTGCCCATGGTTTCTTTTAATACTTCAATAATCATGTTTGTTTCACGATCTTTTAAATCATCACCTAGCGTACTTTCCTTATTTACTGCTTCATCATCATTAATTTCTTTACTGATTTCTTCATTTGCCATCTGAACACTTGCTGATTCATTAAACTCATGATGTTCAAATTGAATTTCATTTTCAGTGACTTCATCAGACATCGTTAGAATTAAAGCACGTTGCATAACGTTATCCAGTTCACGTACATTACCTGGCCATGAGTAGGTTTGAAGTGTTTTACATACTTCTTTTGATAACTCAGGACATGAAAGATTATTTTCTGTTGCAGCTCGTGCTAATAAAAATTTAGCAATGGGAACAATATCGCCTTTACGCTCACGCAATGCCGGCATATTGATAGGGAAAACATTTAAGCGGTAATACAAGTCTTCACGAAATTGACCTGCTTTCACTTCTTTACGCATGTTTCTATTCGAAGTGGCTATTACTCTGACATTTAATTCTATTGAGTTTTGATCACCTAAACGTTCAACTTCTTTTTCCTGAAGTACGCGTAATAATTTTGCTTGTAGTGGCAAACTCATTTCAGAAATTTCATCAAGCAATAATGTACCGTTTTGCGCCTGTTCAAATTTACCGGGACAGGCTTTATAAGCACCGGTATAAGCACCTTTTTGATAACCAAATAAAATCGCTTCAAGCATGTTTTCTGGAATCGCTGCACAATTAATCGCAACAAAAGGTTCTTTACTACGATTTGATTGTTGATGTACGTATTGCGCCAACACTTCCTTACCCGTACCACTTTCACCGGTAATTAATAATGTTGCATCACTATTGGCAACACGTTTAGCAAGTTCCATCACTTCTTTTGTTTTATCATCAGAAGCAACAAAGCCGGTGTCTGTTTCAGATAAAATTGTTGGTAAAAACTGACTGACTTT
>JBMZNW010000106.1:0-7218 GCA_049619915.1 Gammaproteobacteria bacterium | reverse complement strand
AACATGAATTAACTATTGGTGATGAAATCACATCATCTGAAAACAAGGTTGGAACAGTCATAAACTCAGTAAACCACTCTAATGGTAATTATGCATTGGCAGTTCTTGAGTTAAATAAAATAGAACAAGCATTATTAGTAAACAATATAAATGTAGAAATAATAAAACTTCCTTATGACATTGCTTTATAAGGCATGAGCATTATTGAAAGCCATTTTAAACCTTCATGGTGGTGTCGAAATAAACATCTGCAAACACTCTACCCCACACTATTTAGAAAAGACGTCCCCTTAAAACTACACGAAGAGACGTTTGAACTACCAGACGGTGATTTCATTGAATTAAGTTGGACTCGTAAAAAAGAAAACCGTCCAATTGTTATTGTGCTTCATGGACTTGAAGGCTCCATAGACTCACCTTATGCAAAAGGAATACTCAAAACGATTGAAAATAATGATTGGCAAGCCGTTCTTATGCACTTTAGAGGATGCGGTAAGAATCATAACAGATTAGGTAGAGGTTACCATTCTGGTGATACTAAAGACTTAGAAACGCTTATTCATTGTCTAAGAGATAAAAACCCTAATCAAAAATTAGCTGCCATAGGTTTTTCTCTTGGTGGTAATGTATTACTTAAATACCTTGGAGAAAAAAGTAAAGATTCTTTTTTATCCACAGCGATGGCCGTTTCTGTTCCATTCGATTTAGCAGATGGAGCTAAGTCTTTAAACAAAGGTTTTTCTAAAATATATCAGAAATACTTAATCAATCGATTAAGCAACAAGATGCTTGATAAATTTAAAAATAAACAAGCGCCTTTTGATATAAAGAAAATTGATAAGTGGAAAGAGTTCCATTCTTTCGATCACAATATCACCGCACCAGTTCATGGCTTCCAAAGCGCTGATGATTATTATAATAAATCCAGCTCAAAACAGTTTTTGAAGAATATCGAAACACCAACTTTGATACTACATAGTAAAGACGATCCCTTTATGAGCCAAAACTCTATTCCAAAAGAATCAGAGTTATCAGAACATGTAACACTAGAACTGAGTGAACATGGAGGGCATGTTGGTTTTATTTACGGTCCCATGCCTTTTAAGGAAAAATATTGGATAGAAAGAAGATTCGTTGAATTCTTTAAAGAGAAAATTTAATAACTAGATATTTTTTAAAATTGATTTCGCTTTCATGGCAACATCTTTTTTTTTAAAAGAATGCATAAGGTCGCTGCTATGCATTCATACACAGTTTACCCTATAACACCTGCCCTCCTTCGCAAAACATACAGGAAATTAAACTCAAACAGAGTACACTATTAAAGTAACTTAACTATCTTTGACTAGTAACTGTCATATTGAAATAAGGAATATTTTAATCATGAAAGAAATACATACTAAATCAACCTCTCTTACAACCGCACAGGCTTCTGAAATAGTTTTGCGAGAAACAACAACAACTCGACTTATTTTTAGGCCTATGATTTTGGACAATCAAAATGATAAAGATGCATCAGTGAAAGGGGTTTTTCTCTTTCAAAGAAAGTCTAAAAACTCAATATGGGAAGATTTTGACACAATTCCTCTCTCTTCTGTCAAAAGCGGTGAAGGATATAAGCTCGAAATAAAATCAGCTGAATTACTTACATTAATAAACGAATTAAAACCTTTATATGAGTTACATCGAGAAAAAGGTATCCCTAGAGGAAATAAAAAGTTTGTTCAATCAACCCCTCAATTAGAAAAATTAGCATCCCTAACTTCTAACGAGATGAATACTTTACTAAATGCTGACACATCAATTGGTAAAGCTCTTTTATCTAAATTACTAAACTGGGCAGTAAAATTAGATGATCCTTCATCACTAATCGAACGTTTAATTGAATTAAACCCTTCATCATTAGCAAAATTAAATGCTGCTATTGGTCTACAAAGACTAAAACTTGCTCTTTTAACTTGGGAGGATAATAAAAATAATTCTGATGAGGAGTTTTGGCAAAAAAGCTTAACTGAAAACTCTTATGTTTTAGAACAAGCATTTTCTTGGCCTACATCAATTGTCGATGGAAAAGCTTATATTGGAGGGAAAAATGTATCCAACAAAAATGGAAATATCGTCGACTTTTTAATGAAGAATAGATTAACGCAAAGCGCAGCATTAATTGAAATAAAAACACCTTCAACATCTTTATTAAACGGCAAGTATAGAAATACTTTTAATATATCAAATGAACTATCCGGTTCAGTAATGCAGACTCTTAATTACAAGCATTCTCTTCAAGAAAACTTTCAATCTCTTACTAGTGGGCAAAGTGATTTATTTGATTCATTTAACCCGCAATGTGCTGTAATTATTGGTAATTCTATATCTGAATTAGATCATCAATCTAAGACGAAAGCTTTCGAGCTCTTCCGACATCAATTTCCAGGCTTATTAATTATTACGTTTGATGAATTATTTGATAAGACAAGGCAGCTAATAAAGCTTCTTGAAGGGGATATAGAGACAGAAATTGAAAAGCCATTTGACGATATTCCTTTTTGATTTTAATAAAACATGCCTTCTTACTAAATACCCCTTATGGCTTGCCGAGTTGTTGTTTTATTTCATTGGTCGAGCAACAAGGATGTTGCGAGAGCGCATTAATGACAGGATGTCGTTTATGCGCGAACCGCATGAAATAAAATAACAACGAGGGTACCCGTAGGGCAAGACATTTGGAGTGGCCTTTCTTTTGGTTACTTTTCTTTGGCCACGCAAAGAAAAGTAACGCGTCATCAGACGCAACCTGAATCTAAATAAAACTCTTACCCAAACCTCGGTAATGCATACGCCAATGCTAATGGTATTGAAATAATACAGAAGGCATTTCCGAATATTACCATCGCTGCGACTTTTGATGGTTCCTGCTTATAGTGTTCAGCAAAAATATAATTGATTACAGCAGGAGGTAATGCACCAAATAGAAATAAAGCACCCTGCTCTAGTTTTGTTAATTCAATAAACGGTAATAGCGCTAATACAATTGCTGTTCCGCATATCGGTGCAAGTAACGCGGCTAACATGCCTGTTTTCCATTCGGATAATTTCATATCAATTAATCGCGTACCTAATGCGAATAACATTAAAGGCACGCAGATATTTCCCACCATGCGAATGGGTTCTAGAACTACATTAGGTATTTTAACTTTTAAGACGCTGAGTATTACTGCGAAAATCACCGTCATAATCATTGGTGTAAAAAAAGCTCTAAATATATTGGTATGTTTCCCTAACCAGTAACTGACGATAGTAATATGAAAGAAATTACAAACAACAAAACAAACCACTGCTGCTGGTAGTGCAACGTCGCCAAAACTTAGTACCACCAATGGCAGCCCCATGTTTCCGGCATTCGCAAACATAATGGACGGACACAAAGTCTTTGCCTGTATATTTAAAAGTTTTGAAACAACGAATGCGACAAGACCTGACAACAAGATAACAAGCGCAATGGCTAAAGCGAGATTACTAAACAAAGCGGAAACACCGGCCTTTTCATAAATAACACTGAATAACAAACACGGAATAAATACATCCATATTTAGTTTGTTAGGTAATGTCATATCTGGCTTGAATTTGCGTGCGTAGAGCAACCCTGCCAGAATAATGACAAAAATAGGAAAGGTAATCTCAAAGATTCTAACGGCAATCATAAAATAAGGTTTCGGAACTGATTTTTATTTTTCCTGTCCACACAGTATTATAACGGTATTATTATAAATATAACGCTAAGTATCTTATCCAATGACTATTACAAGATTATTTTATCTGACTGTATTTTTAGTTTGCCTGTCTTTACTCGGCTTTGGCCTTTATCTGGAACATTACCAAGGTATTGAACCTTGCCCATTGTGTGCGTTTCAACGCATGTGTTACATCGCCGTAACGCTGATTGCTTTAGCTGCCGTTATCCATAACCCGGGATGCTGGCAACGCTATATCTATAGCACATTGACACTAATCGCATCATTAATTGGCGCTGGCATTGCTGGCCGACAAGTCTGGTTACAGCATTTACCTGCTGATCAAGTTCCTGCCTGTGGCCCTGGTCTGGAATATATGATGGAAGTATTTCCGTTTATGGAAGCAATGAAAATGATTATTAGCGGTTCAGGCGAATGCGCTGAAGTTCATTGGACATTTCTAACCTTAAGTATTGCTGAGTGGAGTTTGATTTGTTTTAGTTTAATCTTTATTGCAACGCTAGTTGTTACTTTTAAACTAAAAAACAAATAGATTATTTAAAGACCTTTGTACGAGCAAGGTCTTCATTTAATCTCTATTTGAATGGCGGCATTCCCGGTGGAAACTGCCCACCGCCCATGCCTCCCATACCGCGCATCATCTTGGCCATGCCGCCTTTGCCGGACATTTTTTTCATCATCTTCTGCATTTGTTTAAATTGTTTTAGCAATTTATTAATGTCTTGAATCTGCGTACCCGAACCTTTGGCGATGCGTTTTTTACGCGAACCATTAATAATGTCCGGTCTAACTTTTTCCTTAGGTGTCATTGAGTCGATAATCGCACCAAGTTTAATAAACTCTTTATCATTTACCTGCGCGGCTGCTCCTGGAGGTAATTGATTCATGCCCGGTAACTTATCCATTAAACCCGCTATGCCACCCATATTATTCATTTGATGAAGCTGTTCACGGAAATCTTCTAAGGTAAAACCTTTGCCTGTCTTTAATTTCTTCGCCAGTTTTGCCGCTTCTTTTTGATCGGTCTTTTCCTGTACTTCTTCGATCAAACTCAGCACATCGCCCATGCCGAGAATTCGGGAAGCAATTCGCTCTGGATGAAAAGCAGTTAACTCATCGGTCTTTTCACCCGTACCCATGAATTTAATCGGCTTACCGGTAATATGTTTAACGGTTAATGCCGCACCCCCGCGCGCATCACCATCAGTCTTGGTCAGAATAGAACCGGTTAACGGTAACGCTTCATTAAAAGCAGCAGCGGCGTTAACGGCATCTTGACCTGTCATACTATCGATAACAAAGATTGTTTCAGCCGGTGTTAAAACGCCATGTACAGATTTAATTTCCTGCATCATGTCATCATCAACATGTAAGCGTCCGGCACTATCAACAATCAACACATCGATTAATTGTTTTTTGGCATAGTCCATTGCATTTTTGGCAATGTCTGTCGCTTTTTGTTTTTCGTTACTTTCTATCCAGACTAAATCATTATCATTCGCCAGCGTTTGTAACTGTTTAATCGCCGCAGGACGATAGATATCACAACTGACTACCGCGACTTTTTTCTTTTCTTTTTCTTTGATTAAACGGCCTAATTTGGCGGCGGTTGTTGTTTTACCTGCACCTTGTAAACCGGCAAGTAAAATAATGGCGGGCGGTTGCGTATTTAAGTTTAATGGCTCATGTTGATCGCCCATTAACGCAATCAATTCTTCATTAACGATTTTGATTAATGCCTGTCCGGGCGTAAGACTGGTTAGCACTTCTTTATCTAATGCGCGTTCTTTAACATGATTGATAAAATCACGCACCACCGGCAAAGCAACATCGGCTTCCAGTAAGGCCATGCGCACTTCTCGCAAGCCATCACTGATATTTTCTTCGGTCAATCGACCTTGGCCGCGTAAATCTTTAAAAACCCGGGTTAATTTATCTGAAAGTGCGTCAAACATGCTTATCTCTGATTAGTTTAAAAGTGACAAAAAGAGCGACATTCTATCTTATTCAGCGCCTAACTTAAAAAAATAAGCACTGGTTTTTCTAAATAGTGAATCAGTGCTTCTACAGTCAGGTAGTATATGCAATCATCGAACTATCCTTTAAAATCATAAATATATGAGTATCCAACCGATTATCGCTATTTTGCTTTATATGATATCTGCCGCTCTAATTGGCGCCAGAATCTATAATGTCTCTGATACCTTACGTAAAACGCGCCCATTAGTCTTAATTTTTGGTGTTATCGCTTTATCACTGCATGGTTACATGCTCTATCAAGCCATATTTCTGGTTGATGGTCTGGATTTCGGGATTTTTAATGCTGTTTCCTTGATTGGCTGGTTAGTAGCACTCATCGTACTTATTAGCTCTCTATTCCGGCCCCTGGAAAACTTATTGCTATTTCTTTTCCCCATCGCGGCAGGCGTCATCATTATTGAGCTACTGATTCCCGATACGCGTATTCTTAGCGAATCGTTATCGATTGGTTTGCGTATACATATCTTATTATCTATTTGCGCCTACAGCTTACTGATGATCAGCGCCGTTCAAGCGATCATGCTCGCGGCTCAGGAAAGAATGATTAAGAAAAAGAATGCAGCGAAAATCATGCATGCCTTACCACCGCTACAGGTCATGGAAGAATTACTGGTACAAATTATTGTCATTGGCTTCTTCACGCTAAGCTTAAGTCTGGCTTCAGGCCTGATGTTTATTGATGATATTTTTGCTCAGCATCTTATTCACAAAACTGTCTTATCAATCATTGCCTGGTTTATTTATCTAATCTTACTTTGGGGAAGATGGTCAGCCGGTTGGCGCGGGAAACGCATCATACGCTGGGCATTGGTCGCATTTTCCTTTCTATTGCTGGCTTATATTGGCTCTAAATTCGTACTCGAAATCATTTTAGAACGGGTTTAACAGCAAAATTTACGCAAAACTCTTGAATATCACCGGCTAAATCCCGCAGAATAGCCACTGGTCATTATTGAGGTCTCATTTTTTTGGACGACATTCCGTTATCGGTTCTATTTGGAATCCTGTTTTTTTTAATCATTTTTTCTGCTTTTTTCTCCAGTTCCGAAACTGCCATGATTGCACTCAATCGTTATCGATTGCGCCATCTGGCCAAAGAAGGGAAAAAAAGTGCCATCATCTCAGAAAAACTATTAGCCCGGCCTGATCGTTTATTCGGCTTGATATTGCTGGGAAATAATCTGGTCAATATCTTTGCTGCGTCGATTGCAACGGTTATCGGCATACGTTTGCTCGGCGATTTGGGCGTTGCTATCGCACCGTTCGTGCTAGTTGCAGTATTTTTAATTTTTGCTGAAGTCATGCCTAAAACCTTTGCGGCAATGAAACCGGAAAAAATTGCCTTCCCGGCAAGCTATTTATTATGGCCAATGATGAAAATTGCCTATCCCGTTGTTTGGTTAATCAACTGGGTTTCTAACGGCCTATT
>JBMZNW010000105.1:0-7246 GCA_049619915.1 Gammaproteobacteria bacterium | reverse complement strand
CTGGTACAAAATGATATTAAACGTGTTATTGCTTATTCAACGCTTTCGCAGTTGGGTTATATGACTGTTGCTTTAGGTGCCTCTGCTTATGCTGCTGCGATGTTTCATTTAGTGACGCACGCTTTCTTTAAAGCTTTATTATTCCTTGCTGCTGGTGCCGTTATTATTGTTATGCACCATGAGCAGGATATGCGCAAAATGGGTGGCTTGTATAAAGTTATGCCGATCACATGGCTAACCAGTATTTTTGGCACGTTGGCATTAATCGGTTTTCCGGGGACATCTGGATTCTTTTCTAAAGATGCGATTATTGTCGCCGTTCAGCATTCAACTATTTTTGGTTCGCAATTCGCGTATTACTCTGTGTTAATTGGTGTCTTTATTACAGCTTTATATAGTTTCCGTTTATTGTTTATGACGTTTCATGGCGAACAAAGAATGGATAAAGAAACATGGATGCATTTACATGAAGCGCCGCCGGTCGTTTGGATACCATTAGCTGTGTTAGCTATTCCATCATTAATATTAGGTGCTTTCCTGATTGGGCCAATGTTGTTCGGCGGTTATTTTGGCGAAGCGATTTATGTTAGTTCTGAACATGATGTTCTGGCAGAAATGGGGCAGGACTATCACGGCATTATTGGATTCGTACTGCATGCGTTTACACACCCATTAGTATTGATACTAATGTCTTCAGGAATATTCGTTGCCTGGTTATGTTATATCAAATTCCCGGAATGGCCTGAGAAGTGTGCAACAAAATTAAGCTTTGTTCATAAAGTTCTGCTTAATAAATATGGTTTTGATGACTTCAATCAACTGGTCTTTGCCGGAGGTACGAAAAAAATAGGCGAGTTACTCTGGAAGGTTGGTGATATCAAAATTATTGATGGTCTGTTTGTTAATGGCACAGCACGTACTGTTGGCGTTATTTCAAATGCTATACGTCATATACAAACCGGTTATCTTTATCATTATGCCTTTGCCATTATTATTGGTTTGCTCGTTTTGCTTGGCGTATTTGTACACGGAATATTGAATTAATTATTTAACAAAGAATAAAAAGAATGACATTAAGTAATTTGCCCTTATTAAGCATGCTCATCTGGACACCTATTTTAGGTGGCATCTGGGTGTTGATTGCGGGCGACCGTCAGGAAGAAACAGTAAAGTATTTTTCATTAGCTGTTTCTATTATCACTTTTATTTTTTCGGTCATGCTTTATGTGCAATTTGATCCGTCTTATGCCGGTATGCAGTTTGTTGAAGAAAAAGACTGGATTAGTGCGTTTAATGTTAAATATCATCTAGGCGTTGATGGTATTGCCTTGCCATTAATCCTGTTAACTACGTTCACGACTATTCTGGTTGTTCTTGCCGCATGGGAAGTGATAGAAAATCGTATTTCCTATTATATGTCTTCATTCTTAATCCTGACTGGATTAATGAACGCTGTATTTATGGCATTGGATGCGATTCTGTTTTACGTTTTCTGGGAAGCAATGCTGATACCGATGTTCTTGATTATTGGTATCTGGGGTGGCCCGAATCGAGTTTATGCAACGATTAAGTTTTTCCTTTATACCTTTCTCGGTTCTGTATTTATGCTGGTTGCGTTTCTTTATCTGTATTCGCAAGCGAGCAGTTTCAATATCGAAGCCTTACATGATGTGCCATTAACACTCGGCGCACAGAAGTTAATTTTTATTGCTTTCTTTCTAGCGTTTGCTGTGAAAATTCCGATGTGGCCAGTACATACATGGTTACCGGATGCACACGTTGAAGCACCAACAGGTGGTTCGGTTGTTCTAGCTGCAATCATGTTGAAAATGGGCGGCTATGGTTTTCTACGATTCAGCTTACCGATTACACCAGATGCCAGTTTGTTTTTTAGTGAAGCAATGATCGTGCTGTCATTAATCGGCATTGTTTATATTGGTTTTGTTGCGCTGATGCAGGAAGACATGAAGAAATTGATTGCCTATTCATCTATTTCTCATATGGGCTTTGTCACATTAGGTTTCTTTATACCTTTTGCAGTTGTTGCTGCAACAGATTCAACATCCGGCGCTATCATGGGTACGGAAGGTGCCATGATGCAAATGATTTCACACGGCTTTATATCAGCTGCGATGTTTCTCTGTGTCGGCGTTATGTATGACCGTTTACATAGCCGTATGATTAAAGATTATGGTGGCGTCGTGAATAGCATGCCTTATTTTGCTGCGTTCATGATGCTATTTGTTATGGCGAACTCAGGTTTGCCTGGTACATCAGGCTTTGTTGGTGAGTTTCTGGTGATAGTCAGTAGTTTTCAAGCCAGTTTCTGGATTGCGTTTACTGCTGCATTAACCTTAATACTCGGTGCTGCTTACAGTTTGTGGATGTATAAGCGTGTGATATTTGGTGATGTTACTAAAGAAGCCGTGGCAGAATTAAAAGATATTAATGGCAGAGAAGGTTTTATCTTATTTCTATTAGCCATTGTTGTTATTACATTCGGCGTATGGCCTGCTCCTATATTGGAAGTGATGCATGCTAGTGTTGAAGAATTAATCAATCATGTTTTATTGAGTAAAGTGCCATGAGTGCTGAATTAGCATTAGCCATTCCTGAAATCACATTATTTGCACTAGCTTGTCTGGTGTTAATTGTTGAAGCATTTAATAAAGATCCTGAACATGCTTTAACGTACTGGCTGACACAGGCAAGTCTTGCCGTTACTTTGGTTCTAGTTTTTATTTACCGTCCCGAAGATAGTTCTTTTATCGCTTTTAATGGTGGGTTTGTTAGTGATGCCATGAGTGCCACATTAAAGGCATTTATATGTGGTATCAGTATTATTGTTTTTCTTTATTCCTATGAGTATTTAAAAGAAAATCAGACCTTAAAAGGTGAATACTTTGTGCTTGGTTTGTTTGCTGTACTCGGCATGATGATCATGTCTTCAGCAGCAAGCTTATTGTCTGTTTATCTGGGTCTGGAATTATTGTCATTGTCACTTTATGCCATGGTCGCAATGCAACGTGATTCAGAAACTGCGTCAGAAGCAGCAATGAAATACTTCATCCTCGGTGCATTAGCCTCAGGTATGTTGCTGTACGGTATTTCCATGATTTATGGTCTAACCGGTCATTTACAATTATCAGAAATTGCAGCAGCCGTAACGAATGAATCAATTAATCGTTCTTATCTGGTTTTTGCAACGATCTTTCTCATCATAGGTATGGCTTTTAAACTCGGTGCTGCGCCATTTCATATGTGGGTGCCGGATGTTTATCAGGGCGCGCCAACATCAGTCACATTGTTTATAAGTACCGCTCCTAAATTAGCTGCGTTTGCTATGGCTATTCGTATTTTGGTTGATGGTTTATTACCTTTAGTTAGTGACTGGCAGTCAATATTGATGGTGCTTGCCGTGCTATCAATGGGTGTTGGTAATGTTATTGCTATCGCTCAAACCAACATTAAACGTATGTTAGCTTATTCCACTATTGCCCATGTGGGGTATTTATTCCTCGGTTTGATAGCAGGAACAGCAGCCGGTTTTTCAGGGGCGATGTTCTATATCATCAGTTATGCCTTAATGAGTCTTGGCGGTTTCGGCATGATCATCTTATTAGGTCGTAATGGTTTTGAAGCTGAAATGTTGGATGATTATAAAGGTTTGGCTGAACGTAGTCCGTGGTTTGCCTTCATCATGTTATGTTTGATGTTTTCTATGGCAGGTGTACCACCGTTTCTTGGCTTCTGGTCTAAATGGTTTGTCTTGAAAGAATTAGTTGGTGCCGGCTTTGTTACGCTTGCAGCAATCGCAGTCGTCTTCTCAATTATTGGTGCTTACTTTTATTTACGCATTGTTAAGCTCATGTATTTCGATAAGGCAGAGTCAATGACAGCAATTAAAGCATCGCAACAAATGCGAGCGGTATTAACAATTAATGGTTTGTTGATATTGATATTAGGATTAATGCCGGATTCATTGATGACACTTTGTTTAAATGCCTTGTCTGGTTAATTTTTATATCTAATTTCTTAGAGTATTTTCTTGATTACTTCTTCTTTTATAGAAGTAGTATCTCGTTATAAAAGACGAAATCAGTTATTAGGAGTATTTGAAAAGCTTAATTACTAGCTTGCACTAATAGATATGTTCTGGTTTTGAGTATCGTTATTCTCAGGTCTTGTGTTTATGTAACATAGTAGGCTGAACATAATAAAAATAAGAAGCATGCTTACTTTTATTGAAGGCATCATTATTAAAAAGGTGATTGAAAAACCTAATACTATTGAAGTACTGATGGTGCACTTTAATTTTCTATCTATTGTCTTGTTTTCCATCCAGTTCTGAATCGGTGGACCAAATGTTGGATGTGCCAATATTTTTTGACTGAATTGCGGATAAGATTTTGAAAAAGCCCAAACGGCAGCTATCAGAAAACAAGTTGTTGGCATTAGTGGCACGAATAAGCCAATGATACCGAGAATGGTCGAAATAAAACCAATAGAAAAGTAGAGATATTTGATTACTTTTTCTGTCATAAAAGACACTATCGGCTGTTGCAGGGTTAACTTTAATAAAAGTCGCTTATAAACGCGTTCCTATAATTTGCCCAACCTGAATAGCCGACTCTTCTTTCAATTCTTCTGACCAGCTTATCTTATCTTTTTCGAATAAAAGAATAACGGTAGAGCCCATATTGAAATGACCAAATTCTTCTGCTTGCTCTAAATTAATTGATTCTTCGGCGTATTCTTTAACATTGATCTGCCGATGCTTAGTTGGTGTGATTTGTCCGGCGAAAACCGTTTCCATGCTACCGACAAACATTGCACCGACCATGATTTGCGCCATTAGTCCCAGCTCTGTTTCAAATAAACTGATAAAACGCTCGTTTCTAGCAAATAAATTATTAATAGTTCTTACACTGGCGTTATTGACGGAAAACAAGTCGCCGGGAACAAATATCGTTTTTATGAGCTTGCCGCTGATTGGCATATGGATACGATGGTAGTCCTTAGGAGAAAGATAGAGTGTTGTAAAACTGCCATCTTGAAAACGTTCTACTGCGTTTTCATCATTTGCTAGTAAACGCTTAAGACTATAATCAAAGCCTTTTGCTTGTATTAACCTATCTTTATTTATTTTACCTATTTGACTAACTGCACCATCGACAGGAGACAGAATATTATTTTTATCTTTTTCCCAACTTCTTGCATCTGATTTTAACTGGCGGGTAAAAAAATCATTAAAACAGGAATAATCTTTTTCACTAGGCCGAATAGCCTGTTCCATATCAACCTTAAAAAGCTTGATAAATATTTTTATTAAGAAGTTCTTCCAGGCCTTTTTCTCACTTCTGGTGAGTTTATAAACAATAGCGGTTAAACCATGTTGAGGTAAAAGGTAAAGAGGTAATGCTTTTGTGTAATCGAGTAATCTCGTTATTGTTCGCTTAAGCATGCTTAGTGGTGATGATGGTGGTGATCATGTCCACCGTTACTTCGTTTTTTTACTGTAGCGGTTGCTGGTATTGAAGTACCATCGGCGAAATTAAAGTTAAGATCTACAGTATCGCCTGATTTTAATGGTGCTTCAGGATTAAACAACATGAGGTGATAAGCGCCCGGTGATAGCTTCATGGTTGAATTAGCAGGGATTGTTAAAGACTCCTGTTTTTCCATTGTCGCTGTATCGTTAATAACTTTACTTAAATGTAGTTCTATCTTCGGAAAAGCAGGGCTGCTTACTGACACAAGCGCTTTTGATTCTTGTGTCATATTCTGAATATCAGCATAAGCTGCAAGTACTGAAACAGTTGGCGGTGCTTCACTAATCCATGCGTCGATAACTTTTATGCTGCTATTTTCGCTAGCAAAGACAGAATTTAAAAAGAACAGTTGTATGGCGAAAAAGAGTGTTTTATTTTTGAGCATTGACAAAGGTTTTTATATCTGTGAATTGTTGAATGATTTTATCTGCTTCATGCGGAACTGAAAGTTTACCAATCAAACGTGCTTTAGGATCAAAAAGAAATATCGAAGCAGTATGATCTACCAAGTAATTCTCTTCCTGCTTTTCTTTATTTATATAATAAGCGACACCAATTTGTTTCGTCAGGCTATTTACTTTTTCACTATCGCCACCCAAGCCAATAAAGTCTTTATTAAAGTAACTAACGTATTGCGCTAGTTTTTCGGTTGTATCTCTATCGGGATCAACGCTAGCAAAGATAACCTGGATATCGTCGTGTTGTGGTTGAAGTTTTTTATAGACATCAGCCATAACAGACATAGTAATCGGACAAACATCCGGGCAATGGGTATAGCCAAAGAAAATAAAAGACCATTTACCTGCTAACTGCTCATAACCAAACTTTGTGCCGGTGTGATCCAGTGTGTTGAAGTCACCCACTTGTTTAGGATTCGGCCAGAACAATTCCTCTATATCAGATTTTATTGAGGCATTAACTTGCTGTTGTTGAGACTGTTTTAACGAAACATAAAAGCCTAAGCCTGCCGCTAAAATAGCTAAGCTGATCATTGCCGGGATAAGAAATTTACTGTTACTAAGGTGTCTAAGCATTTGTGTATTTTATCAGAAATGTAAAAAATTGATTGTTCATTATTAGCCCGAAGATTAGCCTAAAAATTAGCCTGTATTTTTTAAATACATGCGGAAACGTACTTCCTATTTTTGCCAGTGCTCTGCCGACAACGGCAAACGACATTACTGCAACCCAAATAAAAAAAATATAAGTAATTGAATTAATTGAATATTATTTTATTACTTATTGTCAGTCTTCAGTGGCATGCATTATGCCATTGCATATAAAAAGATCACTCTTAATTTTCTAATTTAGTTGTTAAAGATAATACGCTAAGCGCCGATACACTAAGCACGAAGTACTATCTTTATTCAAAACTGATTTGGGGATATTAATCATGGCAACAATTTTAGCAGTAGATGATTCAGCTTCCATGCGTCAAATGGTGTCTTTTACGTTAAAAGGTGCAGGTTACGATGTTATTGAGGCAGTTGATGGTGTCGATGCATTAAATAAAGCAAAAGGAAGTAACCCCGATGCTATTTTAACCGATGTCAATATGCCGAATATGGATGGCATTACTTTGATAACCGAATTACGAAAATTACCAAGCTACAAATATACGCCAATGTTAATGCTAACAACTGAGTCTTCCGGTGAAATGAAAGGTAAAGGGAAATCAGCAGGTGCGACGGGCT
>JBMZNW010000104.1:2057-7271 GCA_049619915.1 Gammaproteobacteria bacterium | reverse complement strand
ATTATCTTTTATATGCTTATCCCATTTTTTATATAATTTATTAACATTACTTTTTTGATTTTCCCGATATTGAGTATCAAAACCGGAATCTATAAAAATATTATTAACAGGTAAACCCATCACACCGGCACCATCAACTTGTAATATTTTTTCAGCGCCTGGATTCATACTTGTTAACAATCCATCTTTAGTAAAAGTAATAATGCCATCTTTAATATCTTTAATAATTTGTTTGGTTCTGTTTGTTTCTCTTTCCAGTGCACTGACAACGCGGTTATAACTTCTGGCAATTTGCCCTACTTCAGTGAATGGTTCTTCTGGCGCTCTCATTGATAAATTGAAAGATTGTGTTTGCCAGTCCATTACTTCTATTAATTCATATAAAGGTGAATGGGCGCCATGTTCCGCCATATTCAAACCGATATATTCATCATCAGCACTAACACGCAGTGGTTTATTTTTATTTATTTGGCTAAATAGGATATATGCAATGCCAAAAGCCCATAAACCACAAACAACAATTCCTTTTAACTGAACAATTATCTGCTCTGTTCTACTTAGGCCCGTAGCCAGTAATTCCAGATCGCCAAAAATACCAACAGCCAACGTTCCCCATATACCGGCAGCTAGATGCACGGGAATTGCACCAATCGCATCATCAAGTTTTAATTTAAGTAATAAACGATCACAAGCTAACATTATAATCGCAGCGAACGCTGCAATGATGAATGCATCCATAGCATAAATAGCATGACAACTGGCAGTAATCGAGACTAAACCTGCCAATGCACCATTGATTGGCGCAACTGCTTCATCCATACCAGGCGAAAGTACAGGTCTTAAAATATAAGCTGCGGCCATACCTACAGCTGCGGCAATCACTGTGTTAGCAATGATACCGGGAATATTACTGGAGAATTCGAGAGTAGAACCACCATTAAACCCTACCCAACCAACAATAAATAACAACAACCCCAACATAGCCATTGGCAAATTTGATGCAGCGATATTTACTGGCTCGCCATCACAAAACCGCCCCGTTCTTGGGCCTACAATAATAACCAATGCAAGTGCAATCCAGCCACCCAAACTATGCACTACAGTCGATCCGGCAAAATCAACAAAGCCTTTATCAGCAAGAAAAACAGTATTCTCCTGATAAAAGTTTCCCCAGGCCCAGTGTCCATATACAGGATAGATCAAACCTGCAATAACAATAGTTATTAAAATATAAGAATTAAATTTAACTCTCTCAGCAATAGCGCCGGAAACAATTGTCGCAGCCGTCGCGCAAAACATCGCCTGAAATAAATAAAAAGTCGCTAACCACGGTTCCTCTGATCCTAAATTTGGAGCAAATAAATCGCTTCCAATATAACCTTCTGAAGAGTCACCAAACATTAAGCCAAAACCAAAACACCAAAAAATAATAACCGCAATACTAAAGTCGACAGCATTTTTTAACGCGACATTAATCGAGTTTTTAGTGCGCGTCATGCCACTTTCAAGACATAAGAATCCACCCTGCATCGCAATGACAAGCACGGCAGCAACAATGACCCAAATAATATCCAATTGGCTTTTATCTGGCATATTTATACTCCGTATTAAATATAACTTTCATAAATATAAAATAAATGGCTCTACAGCAAAGAATCGAGAGAGTGAAAAAAACCTGAAAAGTCCCATCGAATACATTGATTTATAAATGACTATCGTCAAATATTAAAAATTCTTTAAATTTTTAAATGAATTTAAAATAAAAAGGAGATTTAGTGAAAAGTGTCAGTTTAGATAAAAAAATAACTGACAATTTATGTTTAATTAAGATAGCCAATATGCTATCGATTCTTCATTACACTTAACTGAATACAAGTAATAATTAGTTATCTTTGTATGAAATGAGTTAATTCTACTAATAGTGAACCTTTATCCAGCGCTTTACGTTCAGTAGCTTCAATCCTTTCAAGTTTTATTAAACCTACTCCAGGCGCATACCAGTTTGATTGCTTTACACTGACGACTGTCAAGCCAACATAATTTCCCGCATCTTTATAAACCGATCCGGTTTTTGAAATTTTCAAACAGTTTTCAAATTTCCCCGCAGGCACGACCACTGTTTCGCTTAATGATTCCACTGTTGCTTCTAACGGTACTTTTGCAATGATCTTAAATACAGTTTTTTGTGGCGGCCCGGTTTTCTGCAATAACTTTGTTACCGTTTCTTCTTCCCATTTCGTATCAATAGAAATGTCATCAGGTAAAATCGTTTGCTTATATTCATTAAAGCCAGGATTTAAACTTTGGCTATCTTTATGCCCGAGATAGTGTATGCCATTCTCAGTATTTGAATAATACGACACTGTACCCTCGACAGACTCTCTTAAAAAAACCGACTCACCGTTCAATTCACCTTCACCAAGATTATTAAACATGTATTTTTGATTAGACAAACCATCGCGAGTTATTAATGTCACATCGTACTGCCACTTCAAGCCCTTAGTTAGAGGAAAATAGGAGTCGTTATTTTCAGTACAAGAAATACAAAACCACATCAAAATAAAACTTATTAGATAATTTCTTTTAGGCTCTTTCATCTTGCTTAACCCAAACCGCAGCCAATATTGCACCGCTGATATTATGCCAAACACTAAATAAAGCACCGGGTAGCGCGGCAATAGCTGAAAAGTATTGGTTTGCCAATACGACAGCCAAACCGGAATTTTGCATGCCGACTTCAATAGCTAATGTTTTACATGTCATTTTGTCATAGCCGATAAACCTTGGAATAACATAACCTATCATCAAGCCTAAAAAATTATGCAATACAACTGCGCAAAATAATAACCAACCAAGCTCAGGTAATTTACTATTATTCTTGGCAACGATTACAGCAATGATAAATACGATAAACAATACAGAAAACACTGGTAAAATCGGTTTGATTTTTTCAATACGTTTATTGAAGCAAGTATTAATGATGACACCTGACAACACAGGTAAAATAACGATAAACAATAGGCTCTTCATCATATTAGCTACTTCAACGACAAGACTTTGATCGACATATAACAAGGTAATTAATGGCGTTAAGATAATAGCTAACAATGTAGATACGGCTGTTAATGAAATAGATAACGCAACATTCGCTCTGGCAAGGTAACAAATTACATTTGACGCTGTCCCTCCAGGACAAGCACCTAACAGAATCAACCCCGCTGCCATCGCAACAGGTAAACTTAATACTTTTGCCAGGCCCCATGCTATCAAAGGCATGAGTATATATTGCAGCGAAACACCTAATAAAATTAACCTGGGTTGTTTAAACACGCGTTTAAAATCATCCAGTGTTAAGGTTATCCCCATTGAAAACATGATCAAGCCTAGCAACGGCACGATAGCTACGCCATAATTCGCTAAGAGCTCTGGTCGATATAGCGCGAAGCATGAAATTAATACTGCTCCAACAGGCAAAAGAAGCACACTGCGTTTTTCCAAAATAGCTCCTTGATTTAACAAAAGTTTTACTCCGTTACACTTTAACAAATACAAGCATATATCAACAAAAAGCTTTGGAAATATGGCAGAAACAAATAAATTACATCAAATTAATATGCAATATTCTAATAAGGAAGACAGGATATTATTAAGAACATCAACAGAAAATAATGATGAGTTTTTATTTTGGCTAACACGCCGCTATACAAAGCTACTAATGGACATTTTTGATAAGGAAATTGAAAAACGTGGTGGCACAACCACAATTGGCTCGAAAAAAGAAACAACTAACCTGCTAAACAAAGGTGCTTTTGAAAAACCTTATGTAGAAGAAACAGCAAAAAATCATCCACTCGGTGAAGATGGCGTGCTCGCATTTGGTATAAAAACCGGAACATCTGATAACGGTAACCTTGTATTAATTATTCAGTCCGAATCGGGGCAAGGTATTACCTATAATCTGAATGACACGTTAATCTACATGTTCTATTCGCTTCTGACACAAAGTATTGCTCGTGCTGAATGGGATATTGGCAAACTCTCTGAAGGCACACCAAATAAACAAATCCACTAAGCATCAATATCATATGTATCTATCATTCCACGCAAAGGTTGTATCCACCGGGAGAGAACAAGAAAAGCACGAGAAAACATTTTAAGTTTAATTAAATTCATCCTAACTTGAGCTGGCAAGTCTACTTGAAAAGAAGAGAGTTACTCGCTTTGATAAAGCTGTTGAAGTTTTTTATCAACACACAAAAAAGTAACTCTCAATTTTTCAAGTACGGTATCAGATGAAGTTATGACTTCTACAACTTATAACCCCAGTTCAGTTAAACTTGGATGATCATCTGGCCTGATGCCTTGTGGCCAATGATATTTTCGTTCAGCTTCTAGAATTGGCGTATCATTAATACTTGCAAAACGTTTTTTCATTAAGCCTTGTTCATCGAACTCCCAGTTTTCGTTACCGTAAGAGCGATACCAGTTCATAGAATCATCATGCCATTCATAGGCAAAACGTACTGCGATTTTATCTTCATGATATGCCCAAATTTCTTTGATCAAACGGTAGTCTAATTCTTTTGCCCATTTACGTTGTAAAAATTCAACGATCTCAGTACGCCCGTGCAAAAACTCAGCTCGATTCCTCCAAACCGAATCTTCACTATATGCCATTGAAACCGCTTCAGGATTACGATTATTCCAAGCATCTTCCGCTTTGCGTACTTTAATCTTGGCTGACTCCAGATCAAATGGAGGCAGAGGTGGCCGAATATTTTCAGTCATAATCTTACTAGTATTTAATTACCAGGATTTGTATGGCAAGAACTTGCCATTTAAAGTTAATAATACACGGTCTCCTTTAGGATCTTCAATCTTGTCAACTTCCATAGTAAAGTCGATTGCACTCATAATACCGTCACCGAATTTTTCCTGTATTACTTCTTTTAAGGTTTCGCCATACACACCAACGACCTCATAAAGGCGATACATTAATGGATCTGTAGGTACGGCTTTATCCCATTCTTTAATAGGAAACATTTCCAATGCCGTCGCCACTTCCGGACCGAGTTCAAAATAATCTGCAATCGCTTTTGCTTTTTCTGGCGGCGCACTGTTCATACCTAAGCAAGCTGATGCGACCCAAACTGGTGACATACCTAATGCTTCACCAATAGTTTCCCATGTTAAGTCTTTTGAAATTTTTGCTTC
>JBMZNW010000104.1:0-2047 GCA_049619915.1 Gammaproteobacteria bacterium | reverse complement strand
CTTTTTCTCGTCTCTCAGCAAGCATAGCTGCTTGCTTTTGCTCTTGAAGCATGGCTGTCATTTTTTCTTTATTCATAAGATTTTCCTCTTAAATTAAATTACGATGTTGCACACTCTAATTTTGTCGTTGCATTTCCTCCATCAATGGAAGCTGTTGCAGCGTTCGTGTTGTTTGTTGGATCAACGGTTTTAGGTAAGTCTTCACCTGAACCTGTTAATTTTTTTTCAGAACCATTTACCAAAAAGTTAATTAAATGATTTCGAATCATGTAATAACCTGGATCATCAATAATACTGGCGCGATTTCTTGGCCTTGGTAGATTTATCAAGACTGATTCAGCAATCTTTGCTTCCGGTCCATTTGTCATCAATAAGATTCGATCAGATAATAAAATCGCTTCATCAACATCATGCGTGATCATGAATACTGTTTGTTGCGTTTCACTCCAGATCTTAATCAATTCATCCTGAATAACACCGCGCGTTAACGCATCTAATGCGCCAAAAGGTTCATCAAGTAATAAAAGTTTAGGGTTCGTTGCAAATGCGCGCGCAATACTCACGCGTTGACGCATACCACCTGACAACTGCGAGGGCTTCTTATTAATTGCATGAGACAAGCCCACCATATTCAAATACTTTTCACTGTGTTCATTAACTTGTTTCGCCGTCCATTCAGGCCAACGTGCCTTAACACCAAAGTTGACGTTTTGTAGTGAGGTCAACCAGGGTAATAGACTATAGTTTTGAAATACCACACCCCTATCTAAACTGGGGCCTGATACTTCCTTGTCTTCCATTAAAATCACACCTTCGGTCGGCGTATCTAAACCAGCAAGCACATTTAGTATCGTTGATTTACCACAACCGGAATGACCAATGATGCTAACGAATTCACCTTTATCCAGCGTGATATTGACGTCTTTAAATACAACTAAATCGTCTTGCGTAACCTGAAATACCTTGGAAAGGTTTTCAATATTGATAAATGCTTTAGTCATGACTACTCCTCGAATTGAACAAACTTTGCTGCCATGCCGAGCATCACATCCAGAATCATCCCTACGATTCCAATCATAAGAATTGAAAAGATCACACTGTTTAGATCCAAATTGTTCCATTCATTCCACACGTAATAGCCAATACCTGTGCCGCCTACTAGCATCTCTGCCGCGACAATAACCAGCCAGGCAATACCAATAGAAATACGCATACCAGTGAGGATGGTTGGCGCTGCCGCTGGCAACACAACAGAAAAAGCTGTTTTAATTGGACTTAATTCATGAGTCTGCGCAACTCGTATCCAGTCTTTACGCACATTCGCCACACCAAATGCAGTATTGATCAGCATTGGCCATATTGAACAAATAAAGATCACGAAGATGGCTGATTGTTCCGAATCCTTAATCACGAACAATGCTAGAGGCATCCATGCCAGCGGTGAGATAGGCCTTAGCACCTGTATAAATGGATTTAACGCTTTATACATTAATGGCGACATGCCAATTAAGAATCCAACCGGTATTGCAATTAATGCAGCACCAATAAACCCTGTTAAAACACGGTATAACGAATATGCTAACTGAATACCAATGCCTTTATCGTTAGGCCCCACATCATAAAAAGGATTACTCAGTTCATTCCATGCATGTTGTAAGACTTGAGAAGGTGGTGGTACTCTTGCTTCTTGATCAGCGCCACCCATCAGTAATTCAAACTCTGATAAAGCTTCTTTTGCTTCGGGAGGTTTATTTAAAACCTCCCAAATACCAAGACTAACAAAAAGTATTACTAGCGATACTAATGCTGCTCGCATGTTTAATGAAGCCAAACTTATGTCCTCTTAATTGCGAAACTATTGATGTACTCTTCCGGTTTTGTGTAGTCAAACTCTTTACCCATGATGGTATAGTTCTCATACGTTTTTTCCGGTGGCTCATACCCCAGGTCTTTCATCACGGAGGCTGTTTCACTGGCAACATAAACTTTTTCTGCGATACCTTTGTAGTCAATATCGCCTTCAACATAACCCCAACGTTTCATTTGC
>JBMZNW010000103.1:243-7281 GCA_049619915.1 Gammaproteobacteria bacterium | reverse complement strand
TTTTTAATTTGTTTCCAGTTATACCCCCAAATGTACCCCCGTATTTTCTCATGTACGATAATTGGGAATAAAAACTTAGACCCTAAATCTATCAGAAGAAGTAATTGCAATAGACTATTTTGATATTAACTAATATATACATACTCATTATTAATAAAAGAGAGCGATGAATTCACCTCTGAGTTTTGGAAAAAACATTATGTTTAGATACTGAATAGACTGTTACTTCTTGCGATCCCCCCCCTACTCTAATTCGCGGCGTTGTGTGCGTGAAGAGGCAACACGCTACTGGTCAAATAAGTAGTAGATATTAATTAGCCCCCTATATACCCTACAACATTGCCACCTTCTATTTCATCAACATTTGGTAATGTATTCTGTCCACTGTGATTTTATTACGATCTCTAGGTGAAAATGGCATTTTATCTCTCTTGTTTAATTTTCATAATTAATCACTACCCTATGGT
Organism: Gammaproteobacteria bacterium; assembly: GCA_049619915.1. Classification (GTDB taxonomy): domain Bacteria; phylum Pseudomonadota; class Gammaproteobacteria; order Eutrophobiales; family Eutrophobiaceae; genus UBA7359. Next base: position 6,814 of record JBMZNW010000103.1, on the reverse strand, counting down.
TTATATAGGTGTGTACCAAAAGCGATACCTATAAGTCTTTTTTGTTTCTTTAATTGTGTGTACCAAAAACGACACCTCTAAACGTTGATAAAAAAGTTACAGGTCTAAAAATGATACCTCTAACATCTATACAGGTTCATATTTGAACCCGTTATTTTAATTTTCATTAGTCCACTTTTCCCATTTGTGTGTTGGATCCCGTCCACAAAAAGGCATCCACGTTAATCGCCATGTTCGAGTTCTACTTTGAGTTCGTGAGCTAAATATTGCTGGTGACGCGTTTTCGATAAACCCGTGCTCTTCAAGTTGTTTAAAAGCTTTCATGGCTGTTTTTTTTGAACAAGGAATCTTTTTTGATGCTTCCCTAACACCATAATCAATTTCTTTTTCATCATGCCAATGCTGTTGCATGAGATTCATTAGAACTTTTGCTTGAGCTGTTAATGAAAGGTAGTTTTCATGATTAAGCATATTCCTAGACATAACGATTACACCACCACGGCTATCAAACTTTTGTCTTTTTCTTTGCTTTCTATGCTTAGATAAAGGCAGACTCGTTACATTATTCATAAATTTTTACTGTCCTTAAAACATAAACTTAGAACCCTTTCTACTTGTTTGTTATGCCACATGTTTTTTATCAGTTATATCATCAAGTAACTTTCGGATACTTTCTACAGGCCATAAAGTACGGCTACCATGTTTAATTCCTTCAGGATACTTACCGGACTTAATGCCTTCAAACCATGTAGATGCCGATATTGGTAATACCCCTGGTATATGTTTCTTACGATCTCCAATTATTTGCTTGGTATCGACAAAACCTTCAGAAGGTAAAACGGGAATAATTGTTTCTTTCATAACTTGCTCCTATGGTTATTTACTTTCTACAGTACAGTAGTAAAACGGATTAATTTTATGACAACAGGAAAAATCTCCTTTTTTTTCAGTTGATTGTTAGGCTAGATTTTTCCTGATTTAGTGGCATAAGTATGTTTAGTTAGAGTAAAATTAATAAAAACAGAAAAGGAGTTCATGTTTTGCCTTTGATAAACTGTCCAGATTGCGAAGCAGAGATTTCATCTAACGCGCAAACCTGCATTAAATGTGGCGCACCTATAGCACAAGCTTACGAACAAAACGCTGCCGGTGTACCGTTATTAACTATTCAGGAAACGAGTAAGAAGCTAAAACTACAGATCGTGCTATCTAGTTTGCTATTTTGGATAGGATTGTTAGCGCTAATGATGGTGGTTGCTGCTGAAGAAGAACCCGTGCTTTCATCAATGGCTATTGCTGTCGGCTTGATTTGGTATTTAATAACCAGAATAAGAATTTGGTGGCATCATAAGTAATGAATATTTTTATGCTAATTAATATAAACAAACTCCTATGTGTTTTGTCTATTTTTAGGCAAGTTTTTTCCGAACTATTTTATCTATGCTATCTTGTGAAACAGGTTCAATCCTAAACAAATAAAGAATGTCATTAATGAATAATTGTTTTTTTGTACGTTTAAGTTCACTTTTTCTTTTCGTGTAATAATCATCAAATATTTTTGATAAAACACAAATAAGTCTGTCTCTAGGGAATTTGCTTGGTTTTGTTTGGTAGGGTTTTGGCATGTCTTTTAATTCACGTTGAGCGACATAGCCATAGTTTTTAATTAATTTAAGCGATTTAATAGTAGATTTACATAATTCGTTCCAATCACCTTCATTTTTTGATGACTGGTGATAAGCAAACATACTTGCAGTCTTTGGATAATTTTTAATCTGCCAATTTAAATCATCTATTTGTTTTTCAATTTCATCGATTCTTTCTATTTGTTCTTCTAAAGATTCTGTTTTATGCCCAGAAGTCATTGCTCTATAAATGCCTATTGCATCTTTAATTCTTTCTTTAGCTTTGCAAATATTATCTTTATCTAAATATTCTTTTAGCTTTTTATCAATGCCTTTAACTGGAATAGACTTATTCATAAAGCCACCCGAATTAAAGCTTCTTTTCTTTTTTTCCACGTTATGCAGTCCTTCCAACACCCTTCATTAAAAACACAACTCAAGTCGGATGAAAGTATCTGACTTTTCGAAAGCTATCCTAGCCTTGATAATTAATATTATTGCTTCCTATTAAAATCACCTTCAATCACAATTTTATCTTTTTCTAGATCATCCAAATAATCCGCCCACACTTGCATCATTTTTTTTCGTTCTTTCAAGTGAGAGGTTCTATTGTAGGCGCGTCCATTAGGGTCTCGTACTGCATGAGCTAATTGATGCTCTATATAATCAGGTCGAAAACCTAATATTTCATCAAGTATTGTTCTTGCCATTGCCCTGAACCCATGACCTGACATTTCTTCTTTACTAATACCCATCGTTCTTAAAGCAACTAGCACGGCATTATCACTCATAGGTCTTTTTGGTGATCGATGGCTTGGAAAAACGTATTCACCATTTCCAGTATAAGGCTTAATTTCTTTTAAAATATTAATGGATTGTTTTGCTAATGGAACAACATGTCGCGTATTAGTTTTAGTGACAACAAACTGCCATTCGGCCTTTTCAAAATCTATATCATCCCATCGAGCTGTTCTCAATTCTCCTGGTCGAACAAAAACAAGAGGTGCCAATTTCAATGCGCACTTAACAACAATCGATCCTTCATAAGCATTAATCGTACGCATTAACTGTCCAACTTTATTCGGGTCGGTAATTGCGGCTCGGTGTTTTACTTTTTCTGGCGGGAGCGCACCTCTTAAATCCTTGCAAGGATCTGAGTTGACTTTGTCGGTGGCAACAGCATATCTAAATACCTGACTACAACTGGACAATGCTCGATGAGCAGTATGCAAAGCACCTTTACTTTCAATTCGACGAAGTGCATCAAGTATTTCTTTTGCTGAAATATCAGTAATTGGTTTATTACCAAAGCGAGGAAACAAATATAATTCCAACCGATTCAAAGTATAGTGAGCATGTCGTTCTGTCCAAATGTGCTTTTTCTTTTCATGCCATTCTCTCGCAATAGCCTCGAATGTATTTGATAATTTATTTAGCTCCGCTTCTTTTTGAGCTTTTTTGTGAACCGCTGGATCAATCCCATCAGCAAGCTTTTCTCTAGCTGCGTCACGTTTTTTTCTAGCTGCTTTCAAACTGACATCAGGGTACACGCCCAATGCCAGCATCTTCTCTTTGCCATGAAAGCGGTATTTGAGACGCCAATACTTAGAACCACTCTTCTTCATCAGCAAGTACATTCCTTTCTCATCAGATAGCTTAAAATCCTTATCTTTCGCTTTGAGCTGTTTTACTTGGCGGTCAGAGAGCACCATAAGTTATTTCCAGAAAAGTTGTGAACGACATTCGTAGAAGATATTCATAGGCAACCAGAGATGATTTCAGGCATCTATTTAGAAAATACGGGTAATAATATTTGTAATTCGCAGAAATGCTATTTGGGGGTACTTTTTTTAAGGGAATTAGCATATACCCCCAAATGTACCCCCGTTATGTCCCGGATGTCAATGGACACTATTGGAGTTAGTTTAATAAAGAATATATATTTTATGCGGTTTTCAGGCTGAATTCCGGACTACATTGGATTCTAATGAACTAATAATTGGTGCCGATACCCAGAGTCGAACTGGGACGCCCTAAGGCACAACCCCCTCAAGATTGCGTGTCTACCAATTCCACCATATCGGCAATAGTTCTGATAATGAGCCTAGCGTGTTATTCAGTTGGTAAGCTAGGTACGTCTGTGTCCTGTACTGAATCTTCCCCTGAGTCTTGTAATTGCTCTATTACAGCAGGAATATCTTGATCAACCGCTTCTTCAGTAACTGCTTCAACCTGGTCAAACAAACTCGTTGGCCCTTCAGTTAAATTCTGCGTTGCAAGATAAGCAAGAAACAAACTATTACAAAGGAAAATAACAGCAAGTACGGTCGTGACTTTAGTCATGAAGTTACCTGAACCCTGACTACCAAAGACAGTTGATGATGAACCGCTACCAAATGCGGCACCTGCATCAGCACCTTTACCATGCTGTACTAAAATGATTCCAATTAATGCCACAGCAACCAATACCTGTAACACAAATAATAATGTATGGAGTGTTTCCATTTTCTCTGCTACCTCTAAGCCTTACAAATTGTCAGAAAGTCTTCTGCGACGAGCGATGCTCCGCCGATCAGACCTCCGTCAATATCTGCCATTTTAAAAAGTTGTTCTGCATTATCTGCTTTAACACTGCCACCATATAAAATCCGAATCTTGTTGGCAGTATCGTTATTATGTCTTGCTAAACGCAATCTGATAAATTCATGTACTTCCTGAGCCTGTTCCGGTGTTGCTGTTTTACCGGTGCCTATCGCCCAAACAGGTTCGTATGCAATCACAGCATTGTTAAATGCTTCAATTCCAGCTCGCTCAATAACAGCATCAAGCTGACGTGCTACTACATCTTCCGTATTGTTCGCTTCGCGTTCTTCCAGCAATTCACCGACACATAATATGGGTGTCATTCCTCCAGACTGAACGGCTACAAATTTTTCAGCCACCAGTTCATCAGTTTCAGCATAAAGCGTCCTGCGTTCCGAATGTCCAACGATGACATAGTCGCATCGATAATCCTTTAGCATTGATGCGGCTACTTCGCCGGTATACGCGCCTTTTTCTTGCTGAGAGACATTTTGTGCACCCAGTTTGATATCAGAGCCATTTAGCAGTTCTGCCAATTCCGGGATATAAATAAATGGAGGGCAAACTGCCACTTCATTCGATATTCCGCTAACTCCTTGAATTACATCGGCTAATAAAGGACGAATCGAGTCCAATGTGCCATTCATCTTCCAGTTTGCTGCTACAAGTATTTGTCGTTCAGTCATTTACGCTTTGATACCGCTGAAAGGGCGCAAAGCTTACAGATTAGGGGCATTGAAATCAATAACAGTGAGCGTAATAGTGTGTTTTTCAATCATTTTTTCGCTGAATTTTTCGTTGGATTTGCCGCTTCTACTAATGCTTGAATTTCTTTGTCTTCGAGCCGCCAATTTTGCCCAACTCTTTTTCGGCGAGGCAAGATATAAGGTCCAAAACGAGTACGAATTAATCGTGATACAACCAAACCTTGTGATTCCCATAAACGACGCACTTCTCTATTACGCCCTTCCATGATGACGACGTGATACCAGTGATTAGCACCTTCGCCACCGGAATCAACAATATCGGTAAACTTGGCTAATCCATCTTCCAGTTCAACACCGTCTTTCAATGCTTGTAATTGTTCTTTTGTTGCTTCACCCAGAACCCGAACAGCATATTCACGCTCTATCTGACTCGACGGATGCATCAATTTATTCGCTAAATCACCGTCTGTGGTAAATAACAATAAGCCGGTTGTATTGATATCCAGTCGGCCAATATTAATCCAGCGACTGTTTCTGATTTTCGGCAGTTTACTAAAAACTGTTTCACGTCCTTTTTCATCTTTACGCGTACAGACTTCGTCAACAGGTTTGTAATAAGCAATGACCTTAGGCTTTTTCTCACCACGCGTGAAATGCAATCGGATTGGACGTGAATCTATTGAAATGCGATCAGTATGATCGATTGTTTGACCTAACGTAGCAGGTTTGCCATTAACGGTAATCTTACCTTCTTTAATCCATGCTTCGATCTGGCGCCTTGAACCATGACCAGCATTGGCAAGGACTTTTTGAATGCGTTCAGCCATAACTGTATTACTGGCTAAACTTAATTAGTGAAAGGAACGACGGTTGCGCCCTGTTGTTCGGATTCTTCTTCGAGTTCTAGTTCTTCTTCAGCTTCTGCTTGTGTTTCGTCATCGCCAGAATTATCACTAGCATCATCAACACTGTTTAACTCTTCAACATCATCTGAATCAGCTTGCTCAGAATCACTAGCAACAACTTCTTCATTGTCTTCGCTTATCGTTTCTTCACTTTCTTCTTTATTTTCTGCTGCGTTACCATCTTCATTGGCTTTTACTTCACCTTCCAGTTCTTCAAACAGGTCAGGATTAATCGCATCGAAATCTTTAATATCTTCCAGCGAAGGTAATTCAGAGAGTTTTTTCAGATTGAAATAATCGAGAAATGTTTTCGTTGTCGCTAACAAAGCAGGCTTGCCCGGAACATCACGATGCCCAACTATTTTAACCCATTCGCGTTCCTGTAAAGTTTTAACAATCGTACTACTGACACTGACACCACGGATCTCTTCAATCTCGCCGCGTGTAATCGGTTGGCGATAGGCAATGATAGCCAACGTTTCGAGTAAGGCTCTTGAATAACGCGGTGGACGTTCATCAAATAAATGATTAACCCAGTCGGCGTATTCATCTCTCGCCTGAAAACGAAAACCGGATGCAACTTCGACCAATTCAATACCGTGTTCCTGATAATCATTTTGTATCGCTTCCAATGCTGCCTTAATGTCGTTTCGTTCCGGTTGCATTGATTGTTCGGCTTCAAAAATATTTAACAACTTCGTAACGCTTATTGGCTGTGTTGAAACCATCAACACCGCTTCTATTATATTTT
>JBMZNW010000103.1:0-233 GCA_049619915.1 Gammaproteobacteria bacterium | reverse complement strand
GCCTTAACATAGATTGGCCCGTTCGTTTCATTCTGAACGAGTTGTATAAGTGAATCTTTTACTAATTGAAGAATAGCTAATAGAGAAACAATAACGCCGCCTCGACCTTCTTCAACCGTAAACAGCTCTTCGAAATCGGTAAAGTTTTCAGTTCCGACTTTATCAAGCACGATACCCATGCGTTCACGAACGGATAGCACTTCTTTCTTGATCATATGATGTGAAAACATATC
>JBMZNW010000102.1:7090-7303 GCA_049619915.1 Gammaproteobacteria bacterium | reverse complement strand
AATCCAAAACCATCCTGAAGAATTTCCAATACACCGTCACCATGAATGTCTTCGCCTTTCTTTGCCTGTGCTTTTAATATCTCAAAAATAACGTCTTGCTTGCGGGAGCGTGCTAAATTGTTAAGACCGAGTTCGGTTGAGATTGAGATGAGTTCTGAGGCTGGTTTTAATTTGAGTTCTGTTAGGTTCATAGGTTTAGAATAATTAGATTGT
>JBMZNW010000102.1:3779-7080 GCA_049619915.1 Gammaproteobacteria bacterium | reverse complement strand
AGGTGGAAAATGTTGAGCAAACGGGATCGTCTGCAAAAAATAAAAACGGTTTTGTTTGTTTTAACTGTTTTTGGGGATTATTGTTTTCGGTTGAAAGATTACTGAATTTTTATGAAAGTAGCACGCGTTTTGGAAAACGTCCAGTTTTTTTATTGATACTAATATTAGATATTAGTATCAATAAATGCTTCTAGCTGTGATTTTGATGCAGCACCGACTTTAGTTGCAGCAGCATCACCACCTTTAAACAAGATTAGAGTTGGAATACCTCTTACACCATAGGTTTGTGGCGTACTTTGATTATCATCAATATTAAGTTTCGCTACAGCGAGTTTACCGTTATATTGCTCTGCCAGTTCATCGAGAATTGGTGCAATCATTTTACAAGGGCCACACCATTCTGCCCAAAAGTCCACAATAACTGGGAGTTCTGATTTTAAAACTTCATCTTCAAAGCTTGAGTCTGTAACATGCAATATCTTGTCGCTCATTTATTTGGTATTCCTAAAAAGTTATGTGAAAGTGCAATTTCAACGAAAATGAACAGTAATTGCAAGCATGATATTAAACATGTGCCAAATACATGCGCTAATAAAAGTAAAATAAATGACTACAGAAACGAATAACACACCTGAATTCAAGCAATTTCCACTGGATAACCGCTTACTTACAGCGCTTGATGAAATTGGTTATAAAAACTGCACGCCAATTCAGGGTGAATGCTTACCGCTAATCCTTGATGGCCATGATATCGCCGGCCAGGCACAAACCGGCACGGGTAAGACAGCCGCATTTTTACTTTCTACTTTTCATTTCCTGCTTTCAAAATCTGCACCAGAAAATAGTAATTTGCGGGCACTGATAATTGCACCCACACGAGAACTTGCTATTCAGATATATAACGATGCAGAAAAGTTCAATAAACATTGCGACCTAAAGTTGGGGCTGGTTTATGGTGGCGTCGATTATGAGAAACAACGTAAATCTCTTGAAGATGGCGTTGATATTCTGATTGGTACACCGGGTCGGTTAATCGATTATTCCAAACAGAAAGTTTTCAACTTTAAAAATGTAGAAATTGTTGTTTTGGACGAAGCTGATCGTATGTTCGATTTAGGCTTTATCAGCGATATTCGTTATATGTTAAGACGCATGCCAAAGTCTGATAAGCGTTTAAATATGCTGTTTTCAGCCACCCTATCGCATCGTGTCATGGAGCTGGCGTACGAGCATATGAACAGTCCGACACAGGTGAAAATTAATCCGGAACAGGTGACAGCAGATAAAGTGAAACAAGTGCTGTATCACGTTGCCAATGATGAAAAAATTCCTTTATTAATTGGCCTGATGAAGCGCATGGACCCGCATCGTTCTATCGTCTTTGTTAATACCAAACGTGTCGCAGAAACAGTCTGGTCGTATTTGGAAGGCAATGGCATTAGTTCGGCAATCTTATCCGGTGATGTGCCGCAGAAAAAACGCCAACGACTGTTTGAAAAGTTTTCAAAAGGCGAATTAGCCGCGTTAGTTGCGACTGATCTGGCCGCGCGTGGTTTGCATATTCCAGATATAAGCCATGTGTTTAATTATGACTTGCCGCAAAATTCTGAAGATTATGTCCATCGTATCGGGCGAACGGCACGTGCTGGTGCCAGTGGTGATGCCGTCAGTTTCGGCTGTGAAGACTATATTTATTCATTAATGGATATTGAATCCTATGTCGGTTATGCCATCCCAACCGAGAAAGTGACCGATGATTTATTAGTCACACCAGAGCCGCCGGTAACAAGAAAACATCACGAACAACGACAAGCAACTCATAAGAAAAAGAGAAACAGAAGACGTCGTCCTCATTCTAAAAAGCCAAATACGCCTAAAGATTAACTTAATACTTTTGTCATCCATTTGCCGATGGCATTAATCTCTTCCAGACAAACGGCATGTTGCATCGTGTATTCATTCCAATCTACATCGTAGCCCAAATCATTTAATGTCTGGCAAGACGCTTTGCCCTGGTCGATAGGGATAACCGGATCAGCAATACCGTGCGCCATCATAATAGCGATGTCTTTATATTCCGTGGCTTCTTTTTCCAGTTGAGAGGGTAGAGGTAAATAAGTTGATAAGGCCAATAAGCCAGCCAGTTTCTCAGGAAAACGTAAACCTGTATGCAATGTTATTGCACCGCCTTGTGAAAAACCGGCCAGTATAATTTTGTTTGCCGGAATACCTTTTTCCATTTCTGCATTAATGTATTGAATAATCAGCGCATCTGATTGCTCGATTGACTCGACATCTTCCTGCTCACGTAAATTTGGCGCTTTAATGTCATACCATGCGGGCATCGCCATGCCTCCGTTAATAGTCACCGGACGAACAGGCGCATTGGGGAATATAAAACGAATACCTAATTCATCAGGCAAATTAAGCTCCGGTACGATAGGCTCAAAGTCGTGGCCATTCGCACCGAGTCCGTGTAACCAGATAACACTGGCTTTGTGTTCAGTTTTCGGTTCTAGAATGACGGCATCGGCTGTAAATGACATAGTTGTTCCTGTTTTTCCTGAGGTTAAGTTATTTTTAAGCTACAGATAATTTGTTATGCTCAACTCTACACAAGTCAGTACCTTATGTCTCAAGGGGGACGCAGAGATGCACAAAGTAGTCATAATCAAAATTTTAAAAGTCGGGATAATACTGTCAGTTTTGTCCTTTGTCTCTGCATGCGGTCAAAAAGGTGACCTTTATCTTCCTCCAGAAAGTACGAGCACTGACGCTATCGATTTTTCCAGCACAGTTTAGTTTTCTATGTCCAACTTTAATTATCAGAACGGCACATTGCATGCCGAAGGTATTTCTTTGGCAGAAATTGCCAAACAGTATGGCACGCCCTGTTACGTCTATTCGCGTAATGAAATCGAATCACGCTGGTCAGCGTTTGACTCAGCATTAGCGAATACCCCGCATTTGGTTTGTTATGCGGTAAAAGCCAATTCCAATATTGCCGTATTAAACCTATTAGCCAGACTCGGTTCCGGTTTCGATATTGTCTCTGCGGGTGAATTACAACGTGTGATAAAAGCCGGCGGTAATCCAGCCAATGTTGTTTTTTCCGGTGTTGGTAAAAAAGTTGAAGAAATGCAATACGCGCTTGAGCAAGGCATTAAATGTTTTAATGTTGAATCCGCGAATGAACTCGTTCGACTGAATGACGTTGCAGCAAGTATGAATGTCGCCGCGCCAGTGTCATTGCGTGTTAATCCTGATGTCGATGCAGAAACACATCCCTATATCTCAACCG
>JBMZNW010000102.1:0-3769 GCA_049619915.1 Gammaproteobacteria bacterium | reverse complement strand
AGATTCTTTATTAGTAGGTATATATAATTCTGCATATAATGCTAGTAGTACAAGTGGATTAAAAGATAATAAATTTGGTATCGCGTTTGAATCAGCTAAAGAAGTTTACAAACAAGCCGCCGCAATGGATAACATCAATGTCGTTGGTATTGATTGTCATATCGGTTCGCAGATCACAACCTTAAGCCCGTTTAAGGATGCGTTGCTTAGAGTACTGGTTTTAATTGATGAACTAAAAGCAGCCGGTATCGAACTTAAGCATTTGGATATTGGTGGTGGACTTGGTATTACCTACAACGATGAAACGCCACCCAGTCCATCGGATTATGTCGATGTCATTACTGAAACAATGCAGGGCTATGATCTGGAAATCATAATGGAGCCGGGTAGAAGCATTGTCGGTAATGCCGGTGTATTAGTGACCGAAGTGCAATACCTGAATGAAACGCCATATCATAACTTTGCTATTGTTGATGCAGCGATGAATGATTTAATCCGTCCGGCTTTATACAGTGGCTGGCATGACATTAAACGTGTCGAAGAAGCATCGAATGCCGAAGAAGTAAATTACGATGTTGTCGGTCCTGTTTGTGAAACAGGTGACTTCCTTGGCAAAGATCGACACCTACGTTTAGAACACGGTGATTTGTTAGCCGTTTGTTCCGCAGGTGCGTATGGTTTCACTATGGCGTCAAACTATAACTCACGACCAAGAGTGGCAGAACTTATGGTAGATGGTGAGCAGGTTCATGAAATCCGGAAGAGGGAGAGTATTGAGGATTTAATGAATGGAGAGAGCTTACTCCCTGATTAGTGTTGTAAGGTATCTTTTTATTACTTATTAGCACTAATGGAACACCCAGGCTAACCAGGCCACAATACGATGGCCTTCTGGTCTGTTTTCTGCACCTGACTCGAAATAATAATTAATATTTAAAAAGTTATTTTTGTGGTGATATTGCAAGCCGGGGCCAATGGCAAAGGTTTTTTCTTCAGAGTTTGCCTGACTTATGCCGTTGATCTCATCTTCGCTTAACTGGTTCAAATAGTATCCGGCAACGCCTATACGTAATTTCTTTGTGAGCGCATATGAGGCTGCATAATTCATATGGAAAGCAGTGCCAGGCTGCGTGTCATCAACATTCAATGCGCTAAGTGGTCTGTCGTTTTCTGAATTCCAAAGATAGTGTAAACGAAAACTTGTAGTTAGTTTTTTAGTAAGAAAATATGTCCCGGCGTAATAGGGATTGAAACTGAATATATTGCTCCCAGTGTTCACCTGATTGTCTGCATCATAACTGCCTGTCGGCAGTAGAAAGACAAAATTCAAACGGTGGAAATAAGGTCGGCCAAATATTTTGTGATCGGTCCATTGCAATAAAAATGGGCTAACGATTAAATCACCAAAACCACGCTCGCCCGTATTTGGCAGACCAGTCAATGTCGTATCCGGTTCAATATCTACCAGAGGCAATAGTACTTCAGCACCATAGAATCCCCCTAGTATTTTGGTTTTACTGATATAGGCATACTGACCAAGTAGAGCATTCGCTTCAAGCTTATTGTCCCCCGGTAATGAATTACCGTTTACATCGGTAAACCTGTTGGCACTAAAATGATTACCTAAAACCTTTACTAATGTTCCCGGGCCGGCGATACCATCAACAAAAGAAGTATCACCGAGATTAACGGCAGGCAATTGCACGACATCTGCAGCCTGAATATTGCTGGCTGAACCTAATATCGTAATCATGAATATAATCTTTTTTAGGTTTCTGTATTGTGTTGAAGTATTCATAATTATATTTATTTTATTTTTATTAATAGAATATAACAGCAATTATTACGCCAACAATGCGCTATCAGTACCTTAAGTTATTGATAGCGCTTCTTAATTAAGTCATTCAGTGAGATTCATTTAAAAAGTTTGACGTATACGCTTTATTTAATATCTCAATGTTTTTTAAAGCAACAAAGCTTATACTTAAAACTATTGTGACTAATTATTAAGCACTCAATATCAAGGAGGATTATATGTGGATTATCAACGGTATTTCATTTAACGGATTAGCATCTCAAAACGTCTGGTTTAGTGACGGTCTACCTCTCAATACGCAACGAGGAGCCAATGGTGTTTCCTGTCGCGTTATGGTCGGCTCGATTGGCTTTATGGATATTACCGATCTGGGCGAAGTCCCATCTCCCGGCAACAGTCTTGCCGCATTAGATATCAATGGCGAGCTGCTTTATTACGATAAGTTATCAGGTTGCGCCATGCTTCAGGTCACTGTTTCAAGTCCGAATAATATTAGCATTGCATACGGTGGCAACCCGGTAAATACAACTTTGCTATGGTATCCCGGCATCAATCCTGTTGATATTGCGCTGATTAATAAAATGAAAGCGAACGGTTATATACCATTCCGCAATGATCCAAATACACATAAAACACCGGCGGAAATTAAAAAGCGCTTAGAGGCCTTAGGTAAACAATACTTTCCTTTTACTGAATACGGTTATCAATTGGCCTTATCTATTTATGACTGGACGACGGCTGACTTCTTTCGCATGGACTTGTTTCATTTATATTGCTACACCGCAATAACAGGCACACCAAGAAATATAAATGAAATGGCACAAGGCTTGGCGAGTTCTGATTGGGGTACGTATAAAATAACGAACGCAGACTTTATGAACTCTTTCATGCTGCAACCCATGACAACGTTTCAAGAAGTGTTACAAGGTCTAACGAATGTAAATGAAGAGCTGGGTAATTATTTAAATGCCTTAGCACGTATTACGCTTGCCGCGAAATATGCCTTACCCAGAGTTTCCTTGGCTGAAACGCCAATGTTATACAGTGGGCAGGTTGCTATTCGTAATTTAACCAACGATGCAATGGCAGCCTATTTTCTCGAATGCCCATATAATGCCGGTCCAGTAGGTACCTCTATCGCGATGTCTATTGATAAAGCTTTAGCTGGGTTTATGGCGCCAGGTAATATCGTCACACTTAAATCCTTTATTAGTTTTACTGCCTACGAACAAGAAGCCGAACAATACAGTAATGGTTTATTGTTAGTGCTAAGTCCGAAACCGGGTAGCCATGTCTGGGGTGAAGGTATTACCAATATCACGCCGCTCTCCGATCAACCACAATCAAAAAATGAATATACATTTTCACCGGGCGCACAAATCCAGATTAATAGTTTTGAGAAGAAGAACATTGGTGGGAAAGATTTAACGGTGATCAATATGACGTATCTAGATAGGATGGTGCCTGTGCCTGGGGTTACGAATTGATGACTTTTGTCTTACATTAATAAAATAATGGTTACAGGATAATTTTTTTATGGATAAAAAGTTACTATTTTATACAGAGGTAATAATTGATTTAAATAAGCCAGCTTTAAAAGCATTGGATAAATCAATAGAGTTGGTAAAAGAATCAGGTGAAGATGAAATAATTATATGTGTACCGCAAAGAGGGACATTACAAGGCTTCGAAGATGTAATACTTAACGAAAAAATGTCGGAATCTTTAATTAATAGAGGGGTTTATAAATTAGCAGGTATTAGTTTTTATGCATCGACGAATCAACGAGCATGTCAACAATTTAATAAAGGGGTTTTATTAGGTCTGGAAGCAAAACCTGAGCAAATAGAAAAATGGGGGAATGACTCTAGGGTTTTATCTATCGTATACATTCCAAGAATAAGCGATGAGGTTAGTTTTATTAGCTCAGAAAAGTTTGAGAAAGTACTAATA
>JBMZNW010000101.1:2998-7446 GCA_049619915.1 Gammaproteobacteria bacterium | reverse complement strand
CACGAATCATCTTTAAACAAAAAAAATTCATATTTACTGACTAAAAGTATTATTGGAAAAACAGCAGCAAATAAAAAAGTAATTCATATAAAGAATTTTAAAACGTCTAATGAGAATCTTATCCAATACGGATCTAATGAACACAATAATATTGGTTCAATAATATGCGCACCTATATTAGTAAACGATTCCGTACTTGGTGTACTCGAATTAACTCATCCTGATGTTGAACACTTTAATGCTTGGCAAGAACATTCTCTTGCTATTTATGCTGATCTGATTGGCATGTTGTTAAACAATACTGAACTCTTATCAAATATGAAAAGTGCTGTTGATGCGCGCACTGAAGAACTTCGCCATTCTCTCGAAGAATCGGAAAAAATGAGAGTACGTTACGAAGAGATGTCCGTTATCGATCATCTAACAAAAATTTATAACCGACGTTATTTATTTACTGAAGTCGCATCAAGTCTGGCAAGAGCAAAGCGCTATAACCAACCATTTAGTCTGTTACTTATGGACTTAGATCATTTTAAACAGGTTAATGATATCTTTGGTCATGAATGTGGCGATAAAGTACTTATCAACGTGGCTAAAATATTATCTGAATTCACACGCGAAGGAGACACGCTTGCCCGTATTGGTGGAGAAGAATTTGTACTCGCGCTACCAGAAACAAATGGTGAAGGAGCTATTAAACTCGCTGAGCGAATCAGGAAAACAATTGAAGACTATGCATGGGAATGCAATGAGAAACCGATGGATATCAAAATTAGCATTGGTCTTGCAACACTGGAAGATTGCAATGATGATGAAATTCATGAAGAGAATATTCAGGTAAGCGACATGCTGAGAAAAGCCGACCTTGCTTTATATTATGTAAAACGACACGGTCGAAATAGTGTTAAATCGTTTTCTGAAATACCATAATCAATGCTTGAGCACACTCCTGCTACTCGGCAGTCGACTTTTAGTCCGCAGTTTAAGCTATTTTTTGCTTTCCGTTCGATTTGAAAAAAAAACAAGAATTATCAATCGAATTACGAGATAATAATCGTTTCGTAGCAATAAATTCTAAGCCTAAAAATAAAAATAATTTGATAAATAGAGAATTTCTTTCATAAAAGCTCTAATTTTTCATACGGCTATTAAATTTAAACAATTATGGTTTGAGGGAAATATTAATGGCAACGAGTAATAAAAAGCTCCTGTCTTGGGTAGATAGTATCGCCGCATTATGTCAGCCAGACAATATTGTTTGGTGTGACGGTTCTGAAAAAGAATGGCAAGCCATGTGGGACACCATGGTCAAAGCCGGCACAGCCAAAAAACTGGACGAAAACAAACATCCAAATAGCTATTATATCCGCTCCGTCCCGGCTGACGTAGCTCGCGTTGAAGACCGTACTTATATCTGCTCTGAAAAAGAAGAAGATGCTGGCCCCACCAATAACTGGTGTGATCCGAAAGAAATGCGTGAAACCTTAAATAGCCTGTTTAGCGGCTGTATGAAAGGTCGCACCATGTATGTCATCCCTTTCAGTATGGGTCCTATCGGATCTAACATCGCCAAGATTGGCGTTGAAATCACTGATTCACCTTATGTTGTGACCAATATGCATATTATGGCGCGCGTCGGTAACGCAGTATTGGACGTGCTCGGCGAAGACGGTGATTTTGTCCCTTGTATTCATTCCGTTGGCGTACCATTAGCTGAAGGTGAAGCTGATGTGGCTTGGCCATGTAATCCTGATAACCGTTATATCGTCCACTACCCTGAAACGCGTGAGATCTGGTCCCACGGTTCCGGTTACGGCGGTAATGCTTTATTAGGCAAAAAATGTTTTGCCTTACGTATCGCATCGACTATGGCGCGTGATGAAGGCTGGATGGCAGAACACATGCTGATCCTGAAACTCACCAGTCCTGAAGGCGAAGTGAAATATGTTGCCGGTGCTTTTCCAAGCGCTTGCGGTAAAACCAACTTGGCCATGCTTACGCCAACGCTTCCTGGCTGGAAAGTTGAAACCATTGGTGACGATATTGCCTGGATGAAGTTTGGCGAAGACGGTCAACTCTATGCAATTAATCCTGAAGCCGGATTTTTTGGTGTGGCGCCGGGTACAGGTATGCACACCAATGCAAATGCAATGCATTCACTATCAGCCAACGCTATTTTTACCAATGTTGCTGAAACCGATGATGGTGGTGTCTGGTGGGAAGGCATGACAAATGAAAAGCCTGCTCATTTAACTGACTGGCAGAATAATGACTGGACACCTGATTCAGACACACCTTCTGCGCACCCTAATGCACGTTTCACTGCACCGGCATCACAATGTCCTTGTATCGCTGACGAATGGGAAGATCCAAAAGGCGTACCGATTAGTGCTATTTTATTTGGTGGTCGTCGCGCCTCGGTCGTACCTCTGGTAACAGAAGCATTGGATTGGAATCATGGTACTTTCCTCGGCACTATTATCGCTTCGGAAATGACTGCTGCTGCCTTTGGTGCAATAGGTAAATTACGCCGCGACCCAATGGCAATGCTGCCCTTCTGCGGTTATAACATGGCTGATTATTGGGGACACTGGTTAAAAGTAGGTGAAAAATCCGGCGCTAAAATGCCGAAGGTTTATTACGTAAACTGGTTTCGTAAAAATGAAGAAGGCAAATTCATGTGGCCCGGTTTTGGTGAAAACAGCCGCGTGCTGAAATGGATATTCGAACGTTGTGCTGGCACTACTGACGCAGTGGCAACAGCCATCGGTAATATGCCGACACTTGATGGTATTGATTTTGATGGCCTTGATATCGCTGAAAAAGATATCGCAAACCTGATGCGTGTTGATACTGATGCCTGGTTATCAGAACTCGATGGTATTGAAGAATACTATGCTACGTTTGGTGATCAGTTGCCTGAAGAATTAAAGAATCAGATACAAAACCTGAGAAAAAGATTAGAAGCCTCACAAGAGGCAGTGGCATAAGCTTTATTGCTTGATTAATTCAGGCTAAGTTTAGCTAACTATACCCATCATAGTTAGAGCCGACTTCAAATCAGATACATTAATCTGATAAGGAATGGTTTCTCTTAATAAAGGTTTGCCATAGTAACTAATACCCAATCCTGCTGCCTCTATCATTGGCAGGTCATTAGCGCCGTCGCCTATGGTGCAAGCATCATGCAATTCGATATTCAAATTTTGGCATTCTTCTTTTAATACATTCAACTTGGTTGATGCATCTACAATAGGCTCAATCACACTGCCTGTTAGTTGCCCATCTTTTATTTCCAATTTATTGCAGACATAACGATCAAAACCGAGTTTATCTACCACTACTTTTACAATAGGTTCGAAACCACCACTGACGAGAACTGTTTTTATATTATTTGCATTGGCTTGTTTTATTAATTGCTCAGCGCCCGGATTTAACTCCACTTCGTTTGCTATGTCATTAAAAACCTTTTCTGGTAGTCCTTTTAATAAACCAACACGTTCATCCAATGCCTGCCTAAAATCCAGTTCGCCGCGCATGGCTCGTTCAGTAATTTGTTTTACCTGCTCACCTATCCCAACTTTGGCTGCAACATCATCGAGCGTTTCGCTGGCGACGATAGTGCTGTCCATATCGCAAATAAGCAGTTTTTTAGTTCGATGGTTTTGTGGCACCACAGAAATATCAAAGCCTTGTTCGTCAGCGATGGTTAATACCGACTGAAATAAATCCCAGGCCTTAACTGTTGTTGCTTCGAACAAAAGCTCAAATGTAGATTCAGAAAGCTGTTTTTCTGAATCTACGATTTGATTCTCTTTATGCAGACAAGCTTTAACTATCGACAAAGATTGTTCAATTTGTCCAGGTGAAGAAATAAGCAGTGCAAACTCTTGCTTACAATCTTCGCCTGAACCTAACAACCAGTGCGGTTGTATGAACGTTTCTTTATGTGTCATTAATTAATCGCTTCAAAGTTTAGATAATGAACTTCTCTGATGTTTTCTATCTTACGAAATTCTTCTAAATCCTCAGATGCAATAGGTGCGTCAATTTCCAGTAAAGAAATTGCATCGCCTCTACTCTCTCTACGACCCATATGCATATTGGCAATATTGACATCTTTCTCTAAAGCAAATTTACCGATAGCGCAGACCACACCAGGCAGATCCTGATTGGTGATATACAGCATATGATTGCCAAACTCTGATTCCAGTTTAATGCCTTTTATTTCTACCATTCGAGGTTGATTCTGTATCAAAGTACCACTTGCTGTTCGCGTCTTTTCATCTGTCGTAATTGTGACCGTTATACGATTATGATAAACATCTTCTAAATCTTCTTTTGCTTCAGTGATATGTATCCCACGTTCACGAGCAACCTCACGCGCATTAACAGCATTAATACTGCTGAAGTGTGGCGCTAATATAGATTGAACAACCTGAGTCGTT
>JBMZNW010000101.1:249-2988 GCA_049619915.1 Gammaproteobacteria bacterium | reverse complement strand
AGATTTAACTCTGCTGCATCACCGGCATAATTTACAGTAATAGTTTTTATAGCCGTGCTTGTTAGTTGCCCAATAAAAGTACCTAAATAATTAGCCAGATTTATATAAGGCTGTAATTGTCGTACTTCTTGCGCAGACAAGCTTGGTGCATTCAAAGCATTCTTGATTGAACCTTCAAGCAAGTAATCAGATATCTGCTCTGCAATTTGTACGGCTACCTTTTCCTGTGCTTCAGTTGTAGAAGCACCAAGGTGCGGTGTACAAACAACATTCTCTAAACCAAACAATGGGTTTTCTTTTGCTGGTTCTTCGGCAAATACATCCAGTGCTGCACCTTTAAGATGACCGCTTTCTAATGCAGCGCGTAATGCTAGTTCATCAACCAAACCACCGCGCGCGCAGTTGACTAATAGCGCACCTTTTTTCATTTTATTAATTGCCGTAGCATCAATAATGTTTGCTGTTTCAGGTGTTTTAGGCACATGTAAAGAAATAATATCGGAACTCGTTAATAACTCGTCCAACTCAACTTTCTTAATGCCAAGGCTATTAGCACGTTCTTCTGTTAAGTAAGGATCATAAGCTTGTACTTTTAAACCAAATCCAATCGCTTTTTCTGCAACAATTGAACCGATATTACCTGAACCGATAATACCTAATCTTTTACCGGTTAACTCAACACCCATGTATTTTGATTTCGCCCAGGCTCCTTCATGCGTTGTTTGATTCGCTTGTGGAATTTGTCTGGCGAGAGAAAGCATCATTGCAAACGCATGTTCCGCTGTAGTGATTGCATTTCCCAAAGGCGTATTCATAACAACAATACCTTTTCCTGTACAAGCAGGCACATCAACATTATCAACACCAATACCGGCACGACCAACAACTTTAAGTTTAGTTGCGGCTTCTAATACAGCTTCATTGACAGTACTGGCTGATCGAATTGCCAACCCATCAAAGTCTGGGATCATTTCTATTAATTCTTCATTTGTCATCTTGCCAGTTTGTACAACTTCAATGCCACGTTGTTCAAACACGCTGGCTGCCTGACTAGACATAGGGTCAGAAATTAAAACTCGCTTCTTACTCATTTTGATTCTCCTGCATTAACTGTTTCATTAAACCAACGTGCATACGCCCAATCCAACCAGACGGTTAACTTTTCCAGATCACTTGATTCAACTGTTGCACCACCCCATAAACGAAAACCAGTTGGCGCACTTCGGTATGCAGCTATGTCATAAGCAACATCTTCTTCTGCTAACCAGGCACACATTTGTTTAACGGCACTGCTTTGTTCATCGTCAGATAAATTTAAAAATTCTGCTGATGTTATTTTTAAACACATTGACGTTGTTGAACGTGTCGCCGGATCAACGGGTAACCAATCAATCCAATCGGATTTTGAAACCCATTCATCAATCACAGTAAAGTTATTTTGACTACGTTGTATTAATGCTTGCAGACCACCGATAGATTCGGCCCAGTCTAAAGCAGAATGTAAATCTTCAAGTGCCAACATGCTCGGCGTATTAATTGTTGCGCCTTTGAATAAAGCACTATCGAGCTTGCCTTTCTTAGTGACACGAAATATTTTTGGTAAAGGTCTATCTGGTTGAAATGTTTCTAGTCTATTAACAGCAGCCGGACTCAACGCCAACATACCGAAACCACCTTCGCTACCTAATACTTTCTGCCAAGACCAGGTAACAACATCGAGTTTTGAATAATCAAGTTCCATAGCAAACGCCGCAGAGGTTGCATCACAAAAAGCAAGTCCTTCACGTTCTGCAGGAACCCAGTCCATATTAGGGACACGAACGCCACTGGTTGTACCATTGAAAACAAAAATAGTATCGCGATCCGCTTTGGTAAGATTTAAATCAGGAAGCTCACCGTAATTTGCGGTGTAGATATTTAAATCATCAATTTTTAACTGGTTTTGGATATCGTTAGCCCAGTCACTGGAAAAACTTTCCCAAGTAAACACATCAACGCCGCGTTCACCGAGCATTGACCATAACGCTAATTCGAAAGCACCGGTATCGGAAGCGGGCACGATAGCCAAATGCCAATCATCAGGTAAACCTAAGATTTTTGCGGAACGCGTGATAGCTTCATTTAAGCGGGCTTTTGGCACGCTAGCTCGATGGCTACGCCCCAAATTATGTGTAAGAAAGTTGGTGAGATCCCAACCTGGATGTTTTTTGCACGGTCCAGATGAAAAACGAGCGTCTTCTGGTCGCACAGCTGGCTTTTCACAAAGCCCTTTAGTCTGTGTGTTCATATTCTAATCTCTAATTAGTCGACGGTTTGCTCCGCCAGGCGCTGAGAATAATATCTCAGTTTTTGATAAAAGCAATGTTTATTTTTCAGCTGATAATTAGGATTAATATTGTGTTAAACCGTGATTTCACTTAATATGCTGCACTGCATCAATCATAACTAATTTGAGGTTTCATAAAACCATGGGCATTGAAACAGAAAATTACATCACAGCAGGAAAACTACAGATAAGAAAGGAACTGTTTGATCTGGTAAAAAAAGAAATTGCGCCTAAAACAGGTGTAGCCAATAAAAATTTCTGGTCGTCGCTGGAAAAAATTCTGCAAGAGAACATGGAAAAAAATGCAGCGCTATTAAAAAAGCGTGATCAGCTGCAAAAGAAAATCGATGCTTGGCATATTGAACACAAAGGCAAAAAACATAAGCCTGTCGCTTATAAGAAATTTTTAAAAG
>JBMZNW010000101.1:0-229 GCA_049619915.1 Gammaproteobacteria bacterium | reverse complement strand
CGTTATGTTTTAAATGCAGTAAATGCACGTTGGGGTAGTCTGTACGATGCCTCTTATTCTACAGATACCATCTCAGAAGCTAACGGTTGTAGAAAAATTAAAAAATACAACCCTATCCGAGGTGACCGGGTTATCCTGCGCGGTCGTAATTTACTTGATAGACATTTCCCGCTTGAACGCGATACGCATAAACATATTACCCAATATCTTATAAAGCATAATGAACTGT
>JBMZNW010000100.1:0-7491 GCA_049619915.1 Gammaproteobacteria bacterium | reverse complement strand
GAACTCCTCTCGAAGGTCGTCCAGCCGAGGCCGGAAGAAGAAGAAGCGGTCGCTGAATCCAAAACAGCAGTCGCTAATTGCCGGTATCGTTGGTGGTAAACGTGCAGGTGGCATTATGGCAGGGATAACAGCCGCTTTATTACCGGGCATTATTTTCGCTGTAATTTTAACTTTCGCAGGAGCATTTTTACCAACATTACCTATTGTAGGTGCAGCAATAGGTGCCTTAGTAGGAATAAGCACTTTACTGATATATGTTCTTTATATTCCACCTTTATTAATCGGCGCACTTATCGGTGGTTTATTAGCTTAATCAAATTGCGATAAAACACTTTTTTGCTTGTAAAAGCACAATATATGGTGTTTTTTAGCGTCTTTTTCCACTACAATCCTGAGAATTCATCAAAATATACGGTGTTTTCTTAAAAATCTCTTATGGTTCATAAAGGATTGATAACAATGACACGTTTTCTGTCAATCGCCCTACTTTCAATATATACCTTTGCTGCCCAAGCAGATATTCACAGCGCCAACAATGCACTCTCTCGCGGCGACTATGAAACGGCGGTAAAAGAATTTACCAAATTAGCTGAACAAGGCGATGCCAGTGCGCAAGCAAATCTCGGCTATATGTATTATGCCGGTGAAGGTGTCGCACAAAGTTTTGAAAATGCCGTTTATTGGTATCGAAAAGCAGCAACGCAAGGCAATCGCGATGCGCAATATAACCTCGCCGTTTCTTATGCGTTTGGTGAAGGTGTAAAACAGGATTTAACAGAAGCTGCTATCTGGTATCGCCGAGCCGGTGAACAAGGTCATGTTGTCTCGCAATACAGCCTCGGTATTTCTTATGCCTATGGTGAAGGTGTACCTCAGGATCAAAAAGAAGCAGCACGTTGGTTTATGAAAGCAGCAGAACAAGGTTATGTCCGTGCACAAGTTCATCTTGGCAGTATGTACCATACGGGTGAAGGCGTTAACAAAGACTATTCCGAAGCTGCTCGCTGGTATCGCATGGCAGCAGATCGCGGTGATGCAACAGCACAATATAACCTCGGCACCATGTACCGTTCAGGTAAAGGCGTAGAACAAAACTATGCGCAAGCGAAACGCTGGTTTAGACAATCATCAGATCAAGGCTATGCTGCTGCAACGAATGAATTAGCCAGTTTGGAACGTTCCGCAGCAGCCAATGTTGCAACACGAACAATACAGTCTAAACCTGAATTGTTGCCAACTGAAATAGCTGAACCAACTCAACAACAAACAGCCGATTCTGCGCCACCTGAAAAACAAGAACCGCCTCAACAAGAACAAATTATTGCGGAAGAAAAAGCTGAAGCAATTCCACAACCCGAACCCGTTGATACCGAATCAGTCGATACAAATACAAGTTCAAAAAAACCACTTTTCAGTGTTGAGACAAAAGACTTATTAACTCTTGATGAAAGTAATCTGGATATCTCTGAAGCAAACAGTATTGAAGAACTAGAAACTCAGCAAGAAGAAAATACGCCAGAAAAAGTTGTAGAGAGCGTTGCCGAAACAGAAGACGTCATTACTGAAACAGAAACACCAGAAGAAATCGAAGAAACTAAAATTGCTACGACAGCCGATGCACCATCAGAATTTGAAAACGTTTATAAAAAACAGGAAGAAGCTGAAGCGGCTATAGCTAAAAACGAAGAACAAGAAAACAAATCTTCTGGCGGCTTCTTTTCCAAACTTGGAGGATTCTTTTCCGGTAAGAAAAGCGCTGAGGCTGATATAGAAATAAACGAACAAGAAGATCAGCTTGGAAACGAAGAACTCATAACTGATGAAGAACCGGCAACTATAAATGAAGAGACTGAATTTGCTGAAGACGTAAAGGATGACTTATCTGAATACAGTGTCAGCGCCGGTAGAAATGCATTAAAAAACTCTGACTTTGATGAGGCAGTCAGACAATTCAAACCATTAGCGGAAAGCGGCGACAGCGAAGCACAAGCACATCTCGGTTCACTTTATTATGTGGGTAAAGGTGTTAATAAAGACATAGAACAAGCTTATAACTGGTATAAAAAAGCAGCCGACCAAGGTAATGTTGATGCGCAATACAGTTTAGGCAATATGCACCTGCTTGGGGAAAGCGTAGAACAGAGTAATGCGGATGCAGCTAAATGGTATAGCCTAGCAAGTGACCAAGGACATTCTGCGGCTAAAAGCAATCTTGAAAAACTGGAAAAGCTTGAAGCATTAAATAAAGAGAATGAGCTGAAACTAGATGCGGTCGCAACACAACAAGAAGCTGAAATAACTGAGACAGTTAATGAGGAAATAGAAATACAAAATGAAGTTGTAACTATAGGGACTGACGAAACAGAAGGGACTAAGGTTGCCGATGAAATAATAGAAAACGAAGTTGTGTCTAATGAAGAAGAAACAGAGTTAATAACAGATATAGAACTCAGTGACACAACGATAGCAGAAAAAGGAAATTCACCAGACTTCTTTTCACGTTTATTTGAAAATGCTGATAAGAACATTGACTCTATCGCGCTTCAAACTACAGATGAAATAAACGAAGTCGAAACTGTAGAGCCTGAAGAAATAGTTACTACAGAAGTAGAAACAGCAATTACCGAAGAAATAGATGAACAACCTATTGAAACAATAGCAGCATCAACTGGAGAAATAGAGGAAACAGAACAAAAATCAGATCAAAAATCGCCGGGCTTCTTTTCACGCTTATTTGGTAGTGATGATGAAGACACAGAAACTATAGCCTTAGTCGATAGTGAAACAAGCGAAGTTACGACAGATATTGAAACAACCGTTAATGAAGAATTTGTCGAAGATGTTTCAACATTATCTGAATTAGATCGTATTCGTCCATTAGCAACTCAAGGAGATGCTGATGCTCAGTATCAATTAGGTATAATGTATTACGCTGGCAGTGATGATGTTAAACAAGACTATTCACAGGCCTCTCTCTGGTATAGACGTGCAGCACAACAAGGTCATGTTGATGCACAATATAGTATAGGCAATATGTATTTAATGGGAGAAGGTGTCGGACAAAACGATGAGCAAGCGGCAGAGTGGTATGCTATGGCAGCAGAACAAGGACATAGTTCAGCTCAACATAATCTTGCTAACATACAAAAAACACAAGCAGCCATCAGTGAAGAAGTAGAAACAACGAACACATCACAACTGCTTAGCCTTGATGATGAACAATCTGTAAATGATGATTCTGCTGAAGCCTTATATGAACAAGCTTTAGCCTATGCTTTTGGTGATGGTGTTCCCCAAGATGACCGCGCTGCTTTTAATCTTTTTTATGAAGCAGCTGAACAAGGTTATGCGCTTGCGCAATATAAGCTCGGCGTTGCATTCGCTTATGGCGAGGGCGTAAGGCAAGATAATAAACAAGCAGCCGAATGGTATCGCAAAGCGGCAGAACAAGGACACACCATAGCTCAAAGAAATATAGCAACAATGTATCTCAATGGTACAGGCGTAGAACAAAGTAAAGTGCAAGCATTAGCATGGTATGAAGTCGTTGCCTATGCTGGAAATGGCATGGATTTACATCGCAGAGACAAGCTTAAAAGTGAGCTATCTGAAATCGAGTTAAATGAGTCGTTACAGCTGGCAAAACAGATAAACAGTCGTATAACCAACCCTTCTTTATAATAATTCATCATCATCGTGCCAGAGTTACTATTTTCTGGCATCATATCTCTGATAATTTTATAAATTAAATATCATGAGTGAAACACCGGAAAACATAATTGAAATAGAAGGTTTAAATAGACAAATTCTGTCGAATATTTCATTAAATGTAGTCCGCAAAGAAATCATGGTCATCATGGGACATAGCGGCTCCGGTAAAAGTACATTATTAAGACACATGATAGGCCTGAATAAACCAGAATCAGGTTCAATCAAATTATTAAATGAAGAAGTAACTCGCCTAAAAACGAAAGAATTACATGCTTTACGACGCAGGATCGGCGTTGCTTTTCAAAATGGCGCTTTGTTCAGTTCGATGACGCTCCAAGAAAATGTAGAACTACCCTTACATGAGCATACCAAGCTTGATAAAAATACCATCCGTATTATGTCGCGTCTTAAACTTGAGTTAATGAACCTAAGTGATTGTGAAACACTGATGCCAGCAGAATTATCTGGCGGCATGCTTAAACGAGCTGGCTTAGCCAGAGCCGTTGTCATGGATCCGGAAGTGCTTTTTTTTGATGAACCTTCGGCTGGGTTAGACCCTATCACTTCGGCTGAACTTGATGATTTAATTTTACAACTACGCGATGCATTTAATATGACGATTGTTGTTGTTACACATGATTTGGATAGTGCCTTTAAAATTGCAGATCGAATTACTGTATTGGATGACGGTCATCAAATTATTACCGGTGATAAAGATATGATCAGAAACTTTCCTGATCCTAGAATTGTTAATATGCTCGAACGCAAAGCCATGGACGACATGGTTGATGCAGATGACTATCTAAATAAACTGACACGTAAATAAATGAACCTTACTAAAGTCCGGCCATTATCTGCTATAGAAAACCGATTGATACGTCTCGGTACTGCTGGCTTATTTTTATACGAAACTGTTTTAGCTATTTTATCGCCGCCCTATTCGTTAAAACCATTAATCAAACAAATCGCATTTATTGGTGCACGTTCTATGTTGGTTATTGTTGTTGCCGGTTTGTTTGTCGGAATGGTTATCGCGTTACAGTTCTACGATACATTAGTCCGCTTTGGCTCCATTAGCTTACTTGGTTCTGCTGTTGGTTTAAGTCTGATACGTGAGTTAGGCCCGGTTATCACCGCATTGATGGTAATAGGACGTTCAGGTTCTGCTATGTGTGCAGAAATTGGCATTATGCGTGTTGATAACCAGATCGATGCGCTCGAATGTATGGCAATTGATCCCTATCGTTATTTATTTGCGTCGAGAATTCTTGCCGGTGTTATTTGCGTACCGATTTTAACAGCGATATTTATTGTCGTCGGTATCTTCGGCGGTTATTTCGTTGGTGTTATTTTATTCGGTGTTAGTCCTGGTTCGTTTTATCAAGGTATGGCCGACACAATATTAAACCGCGATACATTAATGTGTTTCTCCAAATCAATTGTGTTCGGTTTATTAATTGTCTGGATAGCCTGCGATAAAGGATTTAATTTACACTTAGATAAACGTGGTGTTTATGGCTCGGAAGGCGTGAGTCGAATTACAACCGAATCTGTTGTCCTCTCTTCGATGGCAATTCTTTTTAGCGATTACTTAATCAGTGCATTGATATTATAAAATTATGAAAGATAAACAACATACAGAACTCTTAGTCGGCATATTTATGCTTGCAGGCATTATTGCTATCACTTTTCTTGCATTACGTTTAGGTGATATTGGTTTATTTAATAATGATGAATATGTCGTTAAAGCGAAATTTACATCTGCCTCCGGTTTACGTGAAGGCGCTTATGTCGAGATGGCCGGCGTGACTGTTGGTAAAGTAAAGAAAATTGAGTTTGATACGGAGAACTATCTTGCCGATGTCAGTATAAGCTTACCGAAAACAATACTGATACCCGATGACTCTATCGCATCAATAAGAACCGCAGGGATTATCGGTGATAAATTTATAAAAATTTCAGCCGGTGGTAGTGAAGATATGGTTGAAGCCGGTATGGAAATTATTGAAACAGAACCGTCAATCAACCTTGAAGAGTTGATTAGTAAATATATCTTCGAATCAGGAGATAAATAATTCTAAATTTATTTCAACAAACCTTTTACGAATAGAGGTTTTGTTCTGAGACAAGGCAAAATCGCACGCAACGAGGGATTTTATATTTAATAAATGACCGAGTGAGTACGATTTTAACGCCGTATCAGGACAAAAGATCATTCGTAAATTAACTGTCTTCTGATAACTCTGGCTTAGGTGCTTCTTCTTTCTGCGCCGCCTTATATTTATTAACTCGATTTTGAATATCGTTTAATAAACCATCCATGCCATCGTTTTTAACAATCGCAGAAAATGTGCTTCTGTAATTGCTTACAAGGCTAATACCTTCAATCACAACATCATACGCATACCAGAAACCATCATTATTTTTTAATTTATAATTAATCGGTATTTCAGAGTTATCGGTAATAATGACCGTTTCAACAACAGCTTTTTTACCGCGTATTGTCTCTCCTCTGAATTCAACTTTCTGATTGGTATAAGCTTCAATTTTGGTTCGATAGGTATCTTCCAGATACTGCGAAAAGAAAACAACAAACTGTTGACGTTCTTCCGGCGTTGCCTTTTTCCAGTTCGTCGCCAATATGCTTTGAGACATACTGCGAAAATCAAAACTGTCATTAATAACAATGCCAATTTTGCTCCAGCGTGCTTCACGATCCAGCGATTCATCCTTTAAAACTGTCAGGACTTTATCAACCGAATCCTTAACACGGCCGGTAGGCGTACTTAAATCGGCAGCAAAAACACTGATTGAGACTAAAGAAAGAAGAAAATAGAGAGCGTATTTTTTTATCATTTTATTTTTAAGATTGTTGCTTTTAGGCTTGTATCCTACCTTTTTAATGAACAGAATCCAAAAACTATGTCATCGGTCTACGACACAATATTTGGTATTTTCGATTAAACCCGACCACAACATCGTCGTTTTTAGTTGTTTTTCAGCTTTACTTTCAATATCTATCTTATTGATTTTTAAACTATTTTACTATTAATATTGTGATTAATGTCACAGAATCATTAAACCAAACTGACTATGATTAGTTTACGGTATATCTGTTGCAGAAATAAGAATAAAAAATGAGTGAGGAGTATTCACTATGAATGTGTATCAATGTTGGTATTTGGGATTAAAAGGCTATTGTTGCCGCAGCCATAATTCTCGTTGGATGTTTGTGCCGGAAATGGGACAAATCAATAACAAGATCCATAAACATATTTCTTTAAATGATTTGGTCTTTCATAATGCTTTTGCGAAAGAGTATGAGTTAAAAACTGAAAGGAAACTCGAAAAATTGCGTCGCAACCCTTTCCATTTTATCAAATCATTATTTTTCCAAAACAAAAAACCGAGTTCTGTTGCCGGCATGCTATTCAGCATGGCATAAATTAAATAATGACTTAAAATTAAAAGGCTGTAGGGCTAATCGTCCTATAGCCTTTTTTCGTTGTATTGTTGTGTATTACTGTATGATTAATTCATCACAAAACTAAATGGAACTAATGTCGATACGACACTCTAAGCACTCATGAAAAATAAAAAAATAATCATCGTCGGCGTTTTTATTGCCATTATCGCCCTGTTTTTAAGTTTTGATCTGGGGCAGTATCTCAACCTCGCTTATGTAAAATCACAACAAGAAGCGATCAACAATTACTATGCGGAAAACTCGATACAAACAGCTGTAATCTTTTTTATTAGCTATGTTGTTGTCACTGCCGT
>JBMZNW010000099.1:3251-7546 GCA_049619915.1 Gammaproteobacteria bacterium | reverse complement strand
ACTGATCAGTTTCAAGTTGAAAATAAAAAACCAAGTTTAAATTACTATGACTATATTTTAAAAAGCGGTTTCCAGCCTATATTTAGCATATCGCATAGGCGAGCAGTTGGTTATGAAGCGTTATTACGTCCTTTTAAAAACTTGCAAATAGTATCGCCAGAAGAAGTTTTTATGAATGCTGTTTATGCCGGCGTGTCAGCTGATCTGGATATAATTTGCCATACTTTACATGCTTATAACTTTAAGGAAACTATCAAAGATAATGACAACTGGTTGTTCCTGAATATTATTCCATCATCAATAGTGTATTACGACGTTGGTGTCATGAACTTTGAAGAAGTTTTAAAGAGAACAGGGATACAAGCAAATCAAATTGTTATTGAGATCCTGGAAAATGATATAGCTAATGATCCTAGAATTGATGACGCTATTGAATATTTTAAGGAAATAGGTTGTAAGATTGCTATTGATGATTTCGGTGCAGGATATTCTAATTTTGAGCGTATATGGCGACTAGAACCAGATATGGTCAAGCTTGACCGTACGATCATAAAGCGAACTGCCTATAGTGAAAGACTTAACTTTAGCTTATCGAAGCTTGTCGCGTTATTGCATGAAACAGGTTCTTTAGTGTTAGCAGAAGGAATAGAAACAGAAGAAGAGGGTTTGCTTGCAATAGATTCTGATGTTGATTTAGTACAAGGCTATTATTTTTCAAAACCATTTCTTGCAGATCAATTCTCTGAGCTTAATGATGACAAGTGTGAATACCTTCATAATGTATTTAGAAAAAAAACTTTGGAAGAGGCTAATAGTTCCAATGAAACTTTAATGCCTTATGTGCGTTATCTTGATAATTTTGTTTATTCATTAAAAGCAGGTGTAACGATCGATAACGCAATTGATACTAATAAAGATGTTTTAACTAGCTGGGGCTTAAGTGATTTACGTCGCATTTATATGATTGATGAAAATGGCTATCAGATAGGAAGTAATATTGATATTCAGGTGCCGAATAGTAATGGTTCTAAAAAACTTTCTCCGTTGGTTAATACGTCAAACTCAAACTGGTATTACAGACCATATTTTCGTAGTGCTATAAGTTTACCCAATGCAATTCACTGTAGTGGTCCTTATCTATCAATGACTGATGCAGAAATGTGTTTAACTTTATCTGTAGCAGTAATGATTAATGGAAAGCTAATGGTGATTTGTTGTGATATTGATTGGAGTAATTCGTCAAGCTCCAACGCTGGTATAAATTTTACTCCAAAAGCATTATTGAATTAACAGTATTGACTGATTATTGACTAGCCATCTTAGTTTCATTAAATCTTTCACGCTTTAAAGCGTCTCTAATAACCATTCTATGTAATAAATAAGAAATATATCTTTATTACAAAGCGTTTTTACATTTTTTTGCACCAAACATGTACAAATAAGACTTTTTTCGCAGCGTTATAGTGCAGGCTAAAGTACTGTATATTCGTGACGATAAATAAGAAAACTTTTGCTAAAAGGAATCTTATTTATGAAGTATTTGTTGTTGAAACCAGGGGAGATACTAAATAGCAGTCTCTCTGTTAAGCAAAGAATACTAATTTTTGTTCTGCTTTTTATTTCAAGTATTGTTGTTTTATTGCTGGAACGAATTTACTTTAATGGAGCTCAATTTTATAGCGCACTTATTTTAGTGAGCATTCTATTTTATATGCTTGTTTCACAAATCATCGGCTTAAATAAGAGTGTTACAAATATAAGAGATGATTTGTTAGCGCTTCATAATACAAACTATTCATCAAGACTAGCTTTAAATAAATATTCAGACTGGGAGTCTTTAATAGTAAGTATTAATGATTTGATCGGCGAGCATGAAAAAGCCATGCTTTTTATCGAGTCTTGTTCAAATGAAACCAGTTTTACAGCTAGTGAGTTGGAAAACAAGTCAACTCATTTATCAAGCCGCACTGGTGAGCAGCGTCAACGTTTAGAAGCAGCGGCTAGTGCTTCTGAAGAAATGTCTGTGACTGTCAGCCAGATAAATAATAGCGTTAGCAATACGCATGATATTGCTATAAGTGCTTTTGAATTGAGTGAGTCATCAAGTCGTACTGCATTAGATGCAGTTTCGGAAATAGAAACAGTTGCTGATACGGTTAAAACGACAGCAACGATGTTAGATAAACTCGATAACAAAGCTAGCGAAATTATCAGTATTACTGACATTATTAATGAGATAACTAATCAAATACACCTTCTAGCTTTAAATGCCGCTATTGAGTCTGCGCGTGCTGGTGAAGCCGGTCGTGGCTTTGCAGTAGTAGCGGGTGAAATAAGAACATTAGCGGGTCGCACGAGTAACGCAACAAAAGAAATATCCAATGTATTAACTTCAATTAATGTAGAAGTTAAAGATGCTGTTAGCGCAATAGAAAATAGTCAACAGCATGTCGAGCAGGGCGTTTTACTTGTGCAGGATACACATTGCGCTTTAAAGAAAATTGAAGAAGGTGCATTAAGTACTAAGCACATGGTCGAAGAAATGTTGTTGGGTTTTAAAGAGCATGCTGAGGCTAGCAATGAGATGGCAAGATCTATTGAAGAAATTTCTGTGTTGGCTCAAGAGAATCATGGTAGTTCCAGTCAAATGCAAGAGATGGTTTTGTACTTAAGAAATCTTTCTGATCGGTTTTCAAAAGTTAAACAAGGATAACTCTTATGCAAATACAATTATCATTAATATTGATATTGCCGATTTTGTTCACAATCGCGTATGTCATCAGTATGCGTCAGGGACTTAAACGGGCTGATATTGAAAAAAGTAAAGCTGGATTGATGTTCAGTCAGGAAATACTTGAACTAGTAAATCAGATGCAAAAGCATCGTGGTATGAGTAGCGGTATTATCGGTGGTAAAAACGATTTTAAAAAACCATTGCGTGACTTAGATATCATTATCAATAATCGCTTGAGTAGTATTAAAGAAGAATCTACAAGCTATCCACAAATGTTTGATAATGACGCATGGGAAGATATTCACTCTAGATGGCAAGATAAGTGTAGAAATTGGCAGAGTTATGAACTGTTTAGTAATATTGAAAACCATACTGTTCTTATAAAAATAATTCTGGAACAGGTTAATACATTAATAGACAGGGCTGGCCTAACAACCGGAGAAGATTTCGAGTTCAATAGCGTCGCTAGAAAGATACTACGCGAATTGCCAGAGTTAGTAGAATACATTGGTCAAACAAGAGCATTAACTGTTTATTGTTCTTCTGTTCACACTTGCCCTACGGATACAAAGTTATACCTGCGTTATTTACATCAAAAGATACAAGAAGGCACATCGGATATCGAAATATCAATGACTATTCCTACTGAACTTGGGTCTAAGGTTAAATGCCTGCTTGATCTCGTTGAAGCAGAAATTCTTGAAGTCGAAAAAATCACAATAGATGCAAATGTATTATTTCAATTATGCACAGAAATTATAGATGCTTATCTTGAACTAACTAAAGAAGCAATAAATGAGTTAAAAAATAAAATTATTAATAAAAGGTATTGAATATATTATGTGCGCCTTTTGATATTGATAATAAACTGGCTAAAAGATATAGCGACGATTGACAATAAGAAGCCGGGCACAATTTCATAAAGTTCAAATAACTTAAGTTCTGAATCGATGTTTTTCCATATGATTACAGTAAGTCCACCTACTAATATACCTGCTAACGCGGAATGACGTGATACATTTTTCTTAAATAAAGAGAACAATATTATCGGACCGAATGCGGCGCCGAAGCCGGCCCACGCATAAGAGACTAAATCAAGAACATTATTCCCCGGTTGTAGTGCAAGTAAGGCAGCTAAAATGGTTAATAGAGCAACACTTAATCTAGCTAGCATTAGACGTTGTTTATCTGTTGCTTGAGTGTTCATGGTTTTATAAAGGTCTTCTGTTAATGCTGATGAAGCAACTAATAGTTGAGAATCGGCTGTACTCATGATCGCAGCTAATATTGCCGCGAGGCATATCCCAGCAGGAATAGGGTGTAATAATAAGTGTAATAATTCAATAAATACTTTTTCACTATCGCCAGCCTGTAATTGATTGCCTAATAAAGCGATTCCGGAAAAACCAATCAATAAGGCACTAAGTAATCCAATTGCTGTCCAGGAAATTGCTATGGTACGTGCTTGAGGAATCAGTTTCTCGGATTTTATTGCCATAAACCTTACAAGGATATGTGGTTGACCAAAGTAGCCCAGTCCCCAGGCAAAAAGTGAGGTCAT
>JBMZNW010000099.1:248-3241 GCA_049619915.1 Gammaproteobacteria bacterium | reverse complement strand
CAATAAACCCTAAACGACCGTTATCAACACTGGTATAAGGGTTAATCAGATCGGTATTCATAATACTCATCCAGTCATATAAGGCGCCAAACCCTTGAACACTATAGATCGCAACAATAGTGACATAACTCAAAGCAAAGGCCATTAATAAACCTTGAATTAAGTCAGTCCATGAAACAGCAAGAAAACCACCAATGCAAGTATAAATAAGAATGGTCATGGCACTGATAATGACCGCTGTTTCATAAGAAATACCAAACACAGACTCAAATAGCTTGCCACCGGCTACAAGCCCTGAACTGGTATAAATAAAATAAAAAATAAGAATAATGATTGCAGAGACGATACGTAAGGTATGTGTGTTATCTTTAAAACGGTATTGAAAAAACTCAGGTATCGTTAAGGCGTTGTTATATGACTGTGTTTGACTGCGTAAACGAGGAGCAACAAGGTGCCAGTTAATACAAGTGCCAATATATAAGCCAAAAGCAATCCATATGGCTTCTAAACCTGCAAGAAAAGCATAGCCAGGTAAGCCTAATAAAAGCCAACCACTCATGTCTGATGCGCCAGCGCTGATCGCTGTTGTCCATTTTCCAAGCTTTCTGCCGCCTAGAATATAATCTGATTGACTATGTGTGCGGCGTAATGCAAGCCAACCAATGCAAAACATCATTGAAATATATGCAGCGAAAGTAATAGTGATGATGGATTGATTGGTCATGAAGTGTTTAATCAAAATGATTTATGGCAGTGATTCATGGCAAGGGAAGAACTTTTCAGCAGGAATATGCTGAGTAATGATGTCTTTACAAAACGTTAGCATGTCATTACGTATTTCTTCTGGATAACCAATATTATTTCCTTCTTCTGCTAATGGAGAAGAAAATAGTTTGTCATCCGGATAAAGTTTCTCAAGCTTACGAAAATAATCTTTTGGTAATCGAAATCCACCTAAACTGACTGAATGTGTTAAATCAGGATTAACCTTGGAAAAGATATTATTAAATAGCTCTGCATATTGCTTATCGTAGTCTTGAGTATAGATAATGGGATCAAAACGCAAACCAACTTGCCAACCGGCTTTTTGTAAATCAATGATGGCTTGCAATCGTTTATTTACATCCGGTGCTTTATGTTCAAGTGCTTCGGCTATCTTCTCTGGTGTAAAACTAAATGCCACGACACAGTTTGTTATTGGTTCGCGTTTCAGTAAGGTTCTTATTTGAGTGCTTTTTGTCCTTAACTCAAGTAAGGCTTGAGGGTTATCCTGAAAAAAAGGCATAAACTCAGTTGTGAAATCAGTAACTGGTTCAAGTGCAAGACTGTCGCAATCATAACCTGAGAAAAAATGAACAGTTTCATTGCTGTGTTTTTTTAAAGTTAAAGCCATTTCTTCAAGAAAGTCTTCGTAATTAACAAACAAAACATAATGTGCCGATTGAAACATGCCTTGTAGAAAACAATAACGACAGTCATATAAGCAGTTCAACATATGCGAAAAATAATAATTATGCTGTGCACCAATGCTATATTCTATTGGTGATGGCAGTATTAGTCCTTTATGTTTTCTCGCCAGAATTAAAGCAGGCTGTTTCTTTTGCAACCTAAAATTTTGCGCTTTACGGTTAAAGACTTCACCATAACGTGTACATGAGATTCTGGTTGCATCAGGAAAACGCTTAAGGATTGCTTGAGTGCGTGGATGTTCAGCAACATCTTCTTCAATGTATACCGTATTAATCATGCAGCATAAATTCCGTATTTTTTATTTTTTTACTTAAACTGATTAATACTTGTTTTCCTTTGTTATTTTCGATTGCTATTTGCATTGGGTCTTCATTAGGAAAGCGGACAGCCCATTGACGTAATAAACGTGATAACTGAAGTTTTTCAGACTGTGTAAAATGCCATTTGTCTATAAAACATTGGTAATGTGGAGGTTCAGCAATAATCTCGCTGACTTCCGTTGATAAAGGAATTAAGCGTTCAATGATACTTTCAATAGAGCTTATTTGAGCCGCTATGATTTTTTTTACTTTGTCAGCATTAACGGTAGTAGCGGATTTCTCTGTATTATCCGAAACAACTTTTAAGCAATGAATTAACTCAGCAGTGCCAAGACGAATCGCCATTTGATAAAAAGCTGAGGCTTCCATATCAAATAAACTGTCTTGATAATCTGTTGATGCTTTATCCAGTGTTATCAAACTTATGCTGTCACAGGGCAGAGTAAAAACAATTTGTGGATACCAATGCGTCTCATCACGTTCATCGGTAATTTTATTAACTATCAGCATATCGCCAATACTTAGGTCTTTATGACCTGCAACACCAATGTTTAACCAAATATCACTGGCGGATGTATTAAAGCAAGCGTGATGATAACTCACAGCCGAAGCCGCATTCAGTTTGCCGACACCTGTTATGGTTAAACTGATTTGCTTGTCTTCTGATTGATAAATCCGAAATAAATTAAACTGCTTTAATTCAGTTAATTTAAAGTGTTGGATTAGAGGTTGAGCTTCGCAAGGCAAAGCGCAGAAAATATGAATCATAATCGTTTTAGTTTAACTATATTGTGCTAATAATGATTGGAAATGTTCGCAATATTGATTGTTACCGTGTTTTTCTGCACCTTTTAAAAAGATTGTTACCTTATTTAATAACATGTCGATTACCGCCTGACGATCTTGTTCGTTTAAGTGATTTGATTGAAGTATTTTCTCTAAAGCAATAATACGAAAACGATCCATACCCCAATGTTGTCGTGATAACTGGTCATCATGTCCGCCAAATTTATTCGTTAGCGCTTCATCAATAAATAATATGGGATAACGACAACAAATACGTAACCACATATCGTAATCTTCGCATGCAGGCAGGTCTTCATCAAATAAACCGACTTCATCAAATATTTTTCTATGAATCATTACAGAAGAGGGTGAAATAGCACACAATGGCAAGCAGTGTTGAAAAATATGACCGCCACG
>JBMZNW010000099.1:0-238 GCA_049619915.1 Gammaproteobacteria bacterium | reverse complement strand
TTTTACCCTGATTTAAAATCTTTCCGTTTCGATACCAGGTTTCGTTAGTATGGCAGATTAAATAATCTGGATTTTCTGTAAAAGCCTGAACTTGTTTTTCAAGTTTATTCGTTTGCCAACTATCATCAGAGTCGAGCAAGCAAATCCAGTCGTTTCTGGCTTTTTCTATTCCAACATTACGTGCCGCACTGACGCCTTTATTCTGTTGTGAAACAAAATCTATTTGTGGGTATTTATT
>JBMZNW010000098.1:0-7566 GCA_049619915.1 Gammaproteobacteria bacterium | reverse complement strand
TTACTTATCTCTTCATCTTTCTGATTTAGCATAGAAGTGCAATATTCAGGATTATCTCGAATCTCGTCCTGACCACAAAGATGCATGATACTTACTTCATCATAAGGAGCATAATAATCTACAAATATTCTTTTTTCTTCATCCCAACGCCAAGGGCCACGATAATTACAAATATCTGGCAATGCCTCATAAGGGAAACCATCTGAAAATACCGTTAAACCAAAAGCGAGTTGATCTGAAGTAAACAATCTCCCTCTTTTTAGAATTATATCTTGCCAATAACGAAACCTTTCCCAATGAGGTGCATTTTGCATCAAGGCATAAGCACCAGCATTTAAAGTTGGCTTAGCCATTAAATTATTAATCAGGTGCTTAGGTAATGCTGCTTTGCGTGCATTTTTATAGAGAATATTTCTTAGTTCGACCAATCCAAAAAGTTTTTGACGATAAGCAATATGTGACTCTTGTAATCTTGATGCTTGCGATACAATGGCTAATTTCCCTTTCTTTGCTACTGTGACAAATAACTTTATAGCAATTAAATTTTGAAACCATGTGTCACCATCTACCCATATTATAATCTTTGCCTCGGGAAACAGCTGATCTAAATGCAGTTTTGCAATATTTATTTTTAAATAATCGCGTCCTTTGCACTTCTTTTTTGCTAATGGATGACACCAACCAGGAACAACTATGCTAGCACCGAGAGCTTTTAGATCTGAACATTGTTGATTTTCTAAACCACCATCAAGAAAAGCCAGCTTATAGTCATTAGACTCAGGTTGAGAGCTTAATGATTGGGCTAATTCAAGTAACAAGTGAAAGTACTTAGCATCTCCTCCAGATACAATAACTATATCTTCTTTCAGCATAATCAATCGTACTTCATGTATTTAAAACGCGGATCATCCGGCGTGCCTTCTAACGCACTGTCTTCTTCAGCACTCGGTTGCCATTGAATTATTTCTTCTATTTTTTTTGCTAATTCGAAATCTTTATCAGTTACGCCTTTAGCAGCATGGTTAACCAATTTAACTATGACAAACGCATAGGAAACGGTCATATCGGGGTGATGCCATGCTGCTTCAGCAAGATGGCCTACTGTATTAACTACCATTAATGTTGCCTTCCAACCGCTGGTTTTATATTTACGGCGAATCCAACCATTTTCATACGTCCAGTTAGGCAATTCATCTTTTAAACGTTCATTAATTTCTTCAGTTGTATACACTTCGTCTTTGCCTTCTTTTCGCCATTGAACCATGCAAACCTCCTAAATAATTGCTTCTTTATACTGCTTTTCTTCAAATACATTGTTAAGCGTAGACGGAATCGCTTTTCTAATCTTATTTACTTGTTTTTCATTAATTTTGTTTATTCGATTACTTTGCGAACATAATGCACCTCGAAAACCAAGGTAACCGGGCTTCAATTCAAGAAGCTCTGCAATATTTTCATGCGTTAAAGAACCTGCGAGCCCTGTGATAAAACTATTAACTTTAGCCGTGCTAATAAATTCATCTAATTCATTTTTATTCAAAAGCGAACACAAGTTTTTGCTTTGCTTCTCTTTTGTATCGAGCATGATTCCACTTATATTGGTTTGCATTAGTGACTGAATAGATTCAGTGCCGTAATAATTTTCAGCAAAAAAAACTATCACTAATTAACACCTTTGTTTGTTGCTTCATTAATTGTGTTTATAAAGTAATCAGATGCTTTTTCAGAAAACAATCCTACTTTTACATAGTCAACACCTGAATCAGCCATATTAATAATATATCTCAAAAGATCAGGATCGCTAGAATCAACATCACCTATCGTAGCACTGGCCAGTACTTTACCATTTACAAAACGCACAATATCTTTAACAACGTTTATCTCTTGTGCGCCTAATGCACCTTCATGCGGGTTTTTAATATCAATAATATCAACATCGGCATCCAATACTATTTTAGCTTCGGCAACAGAAGTAATACTTGCTAACATACCTGTCATGCAGTTTTCTCTTCTTCTTGCTGGCGAAAAGCATCTATTTTTTCCATTAACCATTGCCAAGCTAGGTTTTCATTTGCACCCGCTGTCTTATCAATCGCTATTGTTAAATACTTTAATTCCTGATTAATTTTTTCCTCTGACAACATATGTAGACGACTAACAAGAATGGCGGCTTCTACGACAGCTGATTGCGCACGATTAAAACCCTTAAAAGGAGAATGTGTTTTTTCCAGAACAGGTTTTAAATAAAAACGTGGTCGCAATTCATCATCTTCGAAAGATTCTAGTTCTAGCTCTATATGACTCAACGCTGCTTCAAGGCGTTGGCCTTTTATTTTTTCTGTTGGTACTAACGGCCAATCTTTTCGTCCAGTTAAACAACCTGCAAAAATACGTACATCATCTATACGATTCACAACAGCAGACTTATTTCTTTGTATGTTTTCTAGCGTCGCTGAGGGTTTAAACGGCGCGATCTGTATTAAACCATTTTCTTCACGAATACCCATAGGCGCGATATGCGTTGAGCCATCTTCGTTTTGTGTCGTGACTATAATTTCCTGAATCATTTCTTTCGCTTACTTTTTTCTCTGCTCGCCTTAAGTGTACTACCTTCTGACTTATATTCAGTATTATATTCATCCTTGCCTTTGCGTAATTCTTTCATAGCGTGCGCGGCGCGAGAGTCGAGGTCTTTTTCGTCTTCTGTTTTTTGATTTACGCACACGCCCCACTCCAGTTCTTCATCCTGCATATAAGGTTTACCAAGTTGCCAGGCAATTTGTGCCCGACCTAATTCTACGCCCATATAAAAAGCATGCGGTGCATCTTCCTGTAATAAACCCAGTTTGGGGAATAACTCAAATGGATTGACGCTTGATTCAATACCATCTCGGTTATAAACATGAATCCCCTCTTCACTGACTTGCACCCTATAACTTGGGTCTTTCACATCCTGATAAAACTCATGTATTTCTTCACTGTTATAAGGAAACGGTTTTCTTGCATGCATCCCTAACAAAGAGTTATCTATTCCTTTAGGCAGACCATTATGTTTCTTCGCGGCAAACATTATTCTTCGCGCCATGTCTGCCTCTTTCACAGCCGTTCGACAATGCGGACTCACTTCTGTTGTTAACACTGCATTTAAATCCATTTCTGAAATCATGCCAAACAACATGGCATTAATACCTGTCGTATCCGCTTCTGTTAATTCGGTAAGATTACCGACACCCACCATTATTTTAATATCCGGGCAATTCTGTCGTAATTCGTGATAACGAATCACGGATTCGGTAAAACCAAAATGAATGGGATCGAGAATCGCATCGGCATAAAACGGTCGATCTGTTTCTGAAAACTTTTCAATTATTCTATAAAGCGATGCCATATCGCCATGCGTTTCCGGGATTAGTATTGGTATAGAATCGACTTCATCTGCTATCCATAAAGTACTTTCTTTTAAACTTAGTAGATAATCCGCTCTGGCTTTACCACCACGGAGCAATTCTTCTTCTTCCAGCGAATCAACACTGACTTTAAAACCTGCTTCATGTAAAGCTTTTACTGTTTCTTCTAAATGAGGAAATGATGTATCTGGTAAACAACCAATATCAATTACATCAGCACCATCACGGCGGTATTTTTTAGCCCGCTGTAAGATACTTTCAATACTAAGCATCGGTGCATCAGGGATTTCTGCAAAAATTTCGACGTTCTGTTGGCTTAAATCAACAGGCTTACAATCTCTGCCGAAAAAAGCGGGTAAGTCTTTTAGATCAATCGTCCCTCTAACACACTCAATACCGAGTGTTTCAGAGGCTAATGTTAAGTCACCGCGACAAAGTCCCGGAACAATAATTCGGTCAAAACCTTTTACGTCCTTTAGTCGTCTTGAAATCATTTGCGCCGTCATTAGTGCCGCAACACTGACACCAATATTACGAATTTCATAAGTAAATTCGGTTGGTGCCATTTCTTCTAGAATGGAATGCAGACGTTTTTGTGCAAGTTTTCCGGTGAGGAAAAGCAGATGTTCTTGTTCAGCTTTCTTGAATTGTTCTTTATCTTGCATTGCCGCGCATTATAAGCAGGAGTCACTGTATTTAAGAGAATTATTTTCCTCCAATAACTGGTTCATATAAACCAGTTTATTCGCGTTATTTCACCCATAAGTAATAAGAACAAGAATGAGGAAAACCTATAACTTACTTTATAAAATTACATTTAACTATTTGTTTTTACTGTTTTTATTTGTGTTTAAATTTTATTGCTATTTCTCTGGCATGATTATCGCTCAAACAATATTAACATTAGATTAATAGAGGAGAGATAACATGAAATGGTCTACACCAGAATACAACGATATCCGTTTTGGCTTTGAAGTCACAATGTATATCAACAATAAATAAGCATAGAAAATATTTAAAAACTCATGATTTTAACGCGGTCGTTTTTACTTAAATTAACTGCGGATAATTAAGTAGAAAGTTAGCTCTATAAAACGAACTCGCTTATTATTCTTGTTTTAACTTTAATAATAAAAATATAAATAACTATGCATATACATCTTTTAGGCACGGGCGCAGGTGGTGGCTTTCCTCAGTGGAACTGCAACTGCGATAACTGTAGCCGTTTACGTAAAGGCACGATAAAAAGTTCAGCACGGACTCAATCCTCAATTACTGTCAGTGGCAATGGCGAAGACTGGGTCTTATTCAATGCCTCACCTGATATTCGCGCACAAATTGAAAGCTTTCCGCCTCTTCAACCGGCAAGAAAAGTACGCGACACAGGTATTTGTTCAATTATTCTTTGTGATGGTCAGATTGATCACACAACAGGCCTTATTATTCTTCGCGAACACGATAAACCTTGGGATGTGTATTGTACCGAGTCTGTTTATGAAGACATGACCACGGGCTATCCTATTTTTAATATTCTTGGTCATTTTCGTGGCGTAAACTGGCATGAAGTAAAAACGAATCAAGAAGCGTTCACTATTCCTAAAGCTGATAATTTGGTTTTCACGGCCGTTCCATTAAAAAGTGAAGCACCACCTTACTCGCCGCATCGTCATAATACTGTTCCGGGCGATAATATTGGTTTTCGTGTAGAAGATAAGTCGACATGTAAAAACCTATTCTACGCTCCCGGCCTTGGCATTATTGAAGATCATGTTCTTGAATATATGGCTGATGCTGATGTATTACTTGTTGATGGCACAATGTGGACCAATGACGAAATGTCGAAGCACGGTATAAGCAACAAACTCGCGAGTGAAATGGGACATTTGGATCAATCGAGTAAAGGCGGCATTAAAGAAACTCTCGATTCATTGAAAAAACCACGTAAGATTTTAATCCACATCAATAACACTAATCCTATTCTGGATGAAGAGTCAGAAGAACGAAAA
Source organism: Gammaproteobacteria bacterium (assembly GCA_049619915.1). GTDB lineage: Bacteria > Pseudomonadota > Gammaproteobacteria > Eutrophobiales > Eutrophobiaceae > UBA7359. The sequence continues at coordinate 2,153 of JBMZNW010000098.1, read as the reverse complement.
ATTCTAAACGATTCAGGTATTGAAGTGTCTTATGATGGCATGGATATAGAAATTTAATAGAAGGCTGAAGAATGACTGAAGAAAGAACACCCTGGACGCGTGAAGAGTTTGAACAAAAACTTCGTGACAAAGAAAGGTTTTATCATATTAATCATGATTTTCATTTGTTAATGAATGAAGGTGGTTTGGATAAAGAAGCTGTTCAAGGTTGGGTTGCCAACCGTTTTTACTATCAAACAACCATTCCGATTAAAGATGCAGCCATCATGGCAAACTGCCCTGAACGTGATCATCGTCGTAAATGGGTACAACGAATCATCGATCATGATGGTGTTGAAGGTGAAGATGGTGGCATTGAAGCCTGGTTACAACTTGCTGAAGCAGTCGGCTTAACTCGTGAAGAGACATTATCTTATAAACATGTTTTACCCGGCGTTCGCTTTGCTATAGATGCGTATTTAAATTTTGCACGACGCGCAACATGGGAAGAAGCAGCAAGTTCGTCACTTACTGAATTATTTGCACCGAAAATTCACCAGAAGCGTTTAGATAATTGGCCAGAAATTTATCCGTGGATAGATGAGAAAGGCTATCGTTATTTTCGAAAACGTTTATCAGAAGCACGTCGCGATGTTCAACACGGTCTTGATATCACGCTTGATTATTACAAAACACGAGATGAACAAGAAAAGGCTTTAGATATTCTACAATTTAAACTCGATATACTTTGGACTATGCTTGATTGTATGTGGATGGCCTATATTGAAAAGAAACCACCTTTTTATAACTGTAAATAAGTATGGATATAAATATAGAAAACATTATTGAAGTAGCGCCCACATTCCGTGTTCAATGGGAAGAAGTGCAAGATTGTCATGTGGTTTTGTATCCTGAAGGTATGGTTAAGTTAAGCCAAAGTGCCGGTGAAATCATGAAACGTGTCAACGGACTAAGTTCTATCGCAGACATTATTAAAGATCTGGAACAAGCATTTTCTGAATCTAATTTAGAGAGTGATGTCGTAAAATTTTTGGAGGTCGCCTATGACAACGGCTGGATCAGAAACAAAAAATAATATTACGCCACCTTTATGGCTATTAGCAGAATTAACTTATCGTTGCCCGCTGCAATGCCCTTATTGTTCTAACCCTTTAGAAATTTCAAAGTACCAAAATGAGCTTTCAACAGAAGATTGGGTTCGCGTCATGCAACAGGCGAGAAAAATGGGGGCGACACAGCTTGGTTTTTCAGGTGGAGAACCATTAGTTAGAAAGGATTTAGAAGAACTTATTCAGGAAGCACGCCATTTAGGTTATTACACAAACCTGATTACATCAGGTGTAGGCATGGATGAAGAGCGCGTTAAACGTTTTAAAGATGCTGGTTTAGATCATATTCAAATTAGTTTTCAAGCCAGCAATGAAGAGCTTAATAACTTTATAGGCGGCACCAAGTCATTCCAACATAAAAAAGAAATGGCGCGCGTCGTAAAAGAATATGAATACCCAATGGTATTAAACATTGTTATACATCGTAAAAACATTGACTCTATACGCGATATTCTCGATATGACTGTTGAGTTGGATGCAGATTATGTAGAACTTGCAAGTACTCAATACTATGGCTGGTCACGTATCAATGTTGATCAATTGCTACCAACTCGTACACAACTTGCTAATGCGGAAAAGGTTGCAAAAGAATATCAGGAAAAAATGCAAGGCAAATCCAGAATCATCTATGTGATTCCTGATTATTTTGAAAACCGCCCTAAACCTTGTATGAATGGTTGGGGAGCAATCTTTTTAACCATTGCACCTGATGGTACCGCGCTTCCTTGCCATGAAGCAGGCATGCTTCCTATCGAGTTTCCAAACGTAAAAGACTATAGTGTTTCGGATATCTGGAATGCATCTCCTGGCTTTAATCACTTTCGCGGATTTGACTGGATGAAAGAGCCTTGTCGTTCTTGCCCAGAAAAAGAAAAGGATTTTGGTGGCTGCCGATGTCAAGCATTTATGATGACAGGCGATGCTAACAACACTGATCCTGCTTGTGATAAATCACCTCATCATCAGGAATTACTCGATGATGTAGAACGTATTGGTAAGCTAGGCGAACAAGAGTTAGCACACAAAGTAGAAGAGAAACCGCTT
>JBMZNW010000097.1:0-7571 GCA_049619915.1 Gammaproteobacteria bacterium | reverse complement strand
AATTCAATTCGAAAATATAAAAAATAAGCCACTTAAAATTATTATTTAATGTTAAAATTTAAATAAAATACTATAAAAATATATTGTAACTTAATGATATTATTGTATTTTATTTAAATATGTTGTTATAGTGTGTCAAGTTAGTCGGACTGTCTCTGTTTAAAGCTTGGCTAGCGAGCGTCTTTTAAGAAAATTTAAATAGCAATGAGGAAACTAATACGACGAATCAGGCTCGAAAATGAGGTTGCGTGAAGGCGACATTTAAAGAGAAATTGAAATCATAAAATATTATTTTTTTAATAAATTCAATTGCTTAACTTATTTTCGTTCGATTTAAAAGGTATTTCATACAGTGCTAACTATTTATAGACAATTAATTTTATTTGGCCTTTCCTGTTTGCTGGTTTCAGCAAATATTTTTGCGGCTGATTTCAGTGGTCGCGTGCAAATAACCGAGAAAGGTAAAACCGCCAAAACTGATGAATACGCTGATGTCGTTGTTTATTTTATTCCTGATACTCGGCCAGATAGTAGAAAAGATAATCCAGCAGAAGTGAAAGCTGATGAACCTGAAGCTGATCTGTCTGAATCAAAACAAATGGCGATGAAAAAGAAAGGTTTTCTACCACGTGTTTTATCAATACAGGCCGGAACGACAGTTAACTTTCCTAATTTCGATCCAATACTACACAATGCTTTTTCCACCTCAGCAAAGAATAAGTTTGATCTAGGTCTTTACGGTGGCGGAGAAGAAAAGTCATATACATTCGATAAACCTGGGCTGGTTCGTGTTTATTGTAATGTCCATCATAATATGGTCGCGTATATTTTGGTTTTTGACTCTCCCTATTTCACTTCCATTGATAGCAATGGTGAATTCTCGTTAAACGATCTGCCAGAAGCTTCTGGTCAACTTGTCTTGTGGCACCCTCGCGCTAAAGTTGTTAAACAAAAGCTTGATTTAGCTAGCAGTGCAGAAAGTCAGGAGTTTGAATTAAAATTAACAAAGCGCAGAATTCCGAAACATAAAAATAAGTTAGGTAAATCTTATCGCAAGAAAAAAGAGAGGGTTTATTAATGATGAACCTGAGTCTTGGTCATAGAATATTTATTGCCTTTAGTGGTTTGCTGGTTCTTATTTTAGGTTTAGCTGCGGGTATTACTTATTATCGAGGTAATCAGATTGCAGAAAAGGCCGTTATTTCTGCATTGGAAAATATACGTACAGTACAAGAAAGTATTGAGTCTCAACGTTTTCAACAACTCGCCTTAATCTCAGAGATATTTGCATCGGATCCTTATTTTTCTAGTTATGTTGCGGAAGCAACCGGTGATGATTTGGGTTTAGGTGGTGAAGTGGATACCGGTTCGATTGCTGATTTATTGCTTGAGCGACAACAGGACCTTGGTTTTGATTTCGCCATGGTTTTAAATCCGGATGGTGAAGTTATCGCGCATAGTAATGAAGAAGACTATGCTGATGTTGACTTATCATCGAATAATATTGTCGCTGCAGTTGTTGACTCTCTCGAATCATCGGCAGGTTATTGGTTTCGTCAAAACGATGTACATCAGATTGCTGTCGTACCTTTGGCCGATCAACAGGACCTTGTTGGCTTTTTATTAACAGCGCTGGTTGTTGATGACAGCTTTGTTGAAACAATTAAAAAAATCAGTGGTTCAGAATTAGTATTTTTACAAAATACTGATGATGCATTTCAGGTGATGGCAAGTACCTTAAATAGTACTGATATAAAATCGTTATTAGAGAATAAATCTCTGTTACTTGCTGCGCTAGGAAAAGAACCCGTTGAAGTTACATTAAATGGCGATACCTGGTTAGCATCAATATCAGATGCAGATAAAAATGCATCGACTGGCGTAACGATTGCGCTTACTTCATTGGATGAAGCATTGTCTGATTTTCAGGCAATTGAAAATGTATTACTTATCGTGACGCTCGTTAGTATCTTACTAGCATTACCTATCTCCTTACTCATAACAAAAGGTGTAACAGCACCTGTTAAACGTTTGGCGAAAGCCGCTCATGCCGCAGCTCGTGGTGATTATGAGCAACGTTTTGAAAGTAAAGGAAACGATGAGCTCGCAAAGTTAACAACATCATTCGATACCTTGTTAAGTGATTTACGTGAGAAAAATGACATGGAAGGATATATGTCAGATTTGGCGAAGTATTTACCTACATCAATAGAAAGTCATGGCGCCGGTGCTGCATCGAAAACGATTATGGATTTGCAGTCTACAGGTGAAGGTGTATACAGCTTGCTCGGTATAGATTTAAGACGCTATGCCAAACAAGCCGATAACATGATGCCAGATGAAGTATTTAATATCTTAAATGCTAGCTTAAAAAATATTGATTCACTGGCAAAAGCGTTTGCCGGCAATATGCTTGGTATTGTTGGTCATCGTATCTTGATTGTATTCAGTGGCCAGGATAGCCATAAGCGTGCATTAGCCTTAGCAAGCAATGTACTAACGTCATTAATGTCGCAAGGTGAAGGTATTGCTGCCGCAATCGTTCGAGACAAGGCAGTATTAGGTTTGGCTTCATTCGGAGATAAAAGCATGACAAATTGTCTTGGTTCAAGTGTCTATCAGGTTGATCGATTATTACAGGAAGCCGTTGCTGATCATATTTTCATTGGTCCAAAAATTCATGAAGAAATAAAAAAAGAACTGCCTGATTTTAAACCGCTTGTTGCACAAGGTGTGGTTTCAAAGAAAAAATATTATGCATTAAATGCAAGTGCAGCCAACATTTTTAATATCGAAACAGAAGGTGAGACACTTCAAGGAACGCAAGTCACGCAAGAAGGCGGCAATATTCCAAAAACATTACATGTCGTACCGGGTATGTCATTGGGTGGCCGCTATGAAATCATTTCAGAGCTTGGCGCCGGTGGTATGGGTATTGTTTATAAGGCACATGATCATGAACTGGATGATCTTGTTGCGTTAAAGATGATAAAAGTGACCGGTACCGATGGTAGCCAGCAATTACTCGACGCAATGAAAAGTGAAATACGTCTGGCGCGTAAGATTACCCATCCAGCAGTATTACGTACTTACGATTATGGTGAGCTGGAAGGTTTTCCATATATCTCGATGGAGTATGTACGTGGCTTAACGTTGAAATATTTAATCAATCAAAGTGAACGCATTCCTTATTCTGCTGGTTTACGTATTGCCAAACAACTTGCTGCCGGCTTACAAGCGGCGCATACCGAAGGAATATTACACAGAGATATTAAGCCAGAGAATATTATTCTTGAGCAAAACGGTAATGCCAAGCTAATGGATTTTGGTATTGCCAGACATGTCACTGGTCCAGGTCTTGGTGAACTGGAAGGAACCGTTATGGGTACGCCACGATATGCTGCGCCGGAACAGCTACGCGGCGAAACAGTTGATGAGCGTGCCGATATTTATTCATCCGGTATTCTGATGTATCAAATGTACACTCGACAATTTCCGCATGGTGGTCGAAACCTGGATGAATTAATTAACAACAAGCTAACACAAGAAGCGACGCCGCCTTCGCATTACTGGAAGTCAATTCCTGCTGAATTGGAAGAACTCATTATGAGTTGTATTGCATTAAATGCAGCAGATCGCTTGAAGAATGCCGAAATATTAATTGAAAAACTAGAAATGCTAAGAGCATAAAGAATTATCGTAAGGGGAGAATATAACAATGAAATTTAAAAACACTGTTATCAATTTATCGTTGTTATGCATGAGTACGGCTGTTAATGCCGACGCCATATTGGAAGATGAATTATTAGGAATCGAAGAAACGTTTAGCGCCATTGAAGTTTATGGTGATGTACAGATGCGTGCTGATATCGTGCGTGATTTACCGAGACCTGTTGAATCAGATTTTGAGCGCGGGATGGCAAGAGCGAGAGTCGGTGTTATTTGGGAAGCAAATGAATTCGTCGAAATGGGTGCGGCACTAAAAGTAAATTGGAGTACGCAGTCAAATTCAGAGACACGTTTTAATCTGGATAATGAACTAGCAGATGATGTATCGATTGATGAATTGTTTATACGTTTAAATCTTAATGAAGACACATCATTATTAGTTGGACAAACCGAGTTCCCATTAACTCTTTCTCCTATGGTTTGGGATAATGATTTGCGACCACAAGGTATATCCGCTCAACACAAAAAACAAATTGGTGACTTTAGTTCGGTTGAATTGATTGGTGGTGCTTTTCTCGGTAATCATTTATTTGGTGATAGCTCGCGTATTAATGCGGCACAGGCTGCTCTGCGTTTGGGAGAAGGAACAAACTTTGGCTATGATGTAACTGTTTCTTATCTTGATTTTAATAATTTGAATGATCTGGCGAGAAATAGCTTACGTAGGACAAACTCTGGTACAGCGACTGCATTCGCTGAAGACTTTGAAATTGTCGATCTGCAATTGGGTGTCAATACTCGTTGGCAGGGCTTCCCCATCAGGGCACGACTGGATTTACTAAAAAATGTAGCGGCAAGCGATAAAGCCTATGGTGGTCGTCTTGATCTTATTTTCGGTAACAGTATTCGCCAACAAGGTATTGAGCTTGGTTTTACTGCACAACGCATACAACAAGATGCTGTCGTAGCATCGTTTAATGACGATGACTGGTGGTTTGCGACTAATATGCGTGGTTATGCTGGTTGGTTTGCTTATGGATTTAATGATTCATTACGAGCCAAGTTTGCATTATTTCATGAGCGACTTGATCCAAGACCGGATAATAACAATCGTGCGCTAATTGATTTGCAATACTTTTTTTAAAGTAGTCGTTCTCTTAATATATCAACAGGCCATTAAGAAAATGGTCAACTGTCTATCAGTAAAGTGGTTTCAATATGAAAGTGGGTTTTTATCAGTTCCGCCCTTTGTTTGCTAAGCCTGAGCGAAACTGTGGAAAGATATTAAATGCACTGGATAATGTTGATGCCGATTTAATTGTATTACCTGAATTAGCGTTATCTGGTTATTACTTTAAGGACAAAGATGAAAGCTTAAAGTATGCAGAAGACCCTGCTAAAAGCAAAAGACTTCAGTCTTTAGTTAATCTCGCTAAAAAAAATAATTATCACCTTGTTGTTGGCTTTGCTGAAAAAAACAATGACAAATGTTTTAACAGCGCTGCATTAATCGGCCCTGATGGTATCGAGCATATATACCGTAAAGTGCATTTATTTAATGAAGAAAAATTTATCTTTGATGCCGGTGATACGCCATTTATTGTTAATACTGTAGATGGTGTGAAGATTGGTATCATGATTTGTTTTGACTGGGCCTTTCCTGAAGTGATGCGAACGCTCGCTATACAAGGTGCACAGCTTATATGCCAACCTTCGAATCTTGTTTTAACTTTTTGTCAACAAACCATGCTTGCTCGATGTATTGAGAATAAAGTATTTGCTATTACAGCAAATCGTTATGGTACTGATAAGCGACCGCACGGCAGTTTAAAGTTTACTGGTAAAAGCCAGATTGTCGCGCCAGGAGGCGTGCTATTGCATAGAGCTGCATCACAACGCGATGCTTTATTTATAATGGATATCAATCCTGACGATGCTGATAATAAAATGATTACCGAACATAATCATTTGTTAGAAGATCGTCGTCCTGAGTTTTATTCATAATTTAAAAGGTGTTTTATGAGTTTTGCTACTGCAGATTTATATGATGAACATGAAGAGAATTTACAAATTGCTACTCCAATGTTCAATGATTACGGCGGCAAGAAAAGTTTTTCTGGTCCTGCATCGACAGTAAAAGTTTTTGAAGATAATTCTTTAGTGAGAGCCGCACTGGAAGAACCAGGAAAAGGCCGCGTTCTTATTGTTGATGGCGAAGCTTCACTTCGATGCGCTTTGGTTGGTGATATGTTGGCGATATTGGCTAGAGATAATGGTTGGCAAGGTATTGTTGTTTATGGCTGCATACGTGATTCAGCTGTAATTGCTGATATAGACATTGGTGTAAAAGCACTAAATACCAATCCACGCAAGAGTGTAAAAAAAGGTGTGGGTGAGCGCGATGTCAGAGTTGCTTTTGCCGATGTGACAATTAATCCGGGCGATTATATTTATGCTGATGAAGACGGTGTAGTAATTAGTTCTGAAAAGTTAGATTAAAAAATGATTCGTATTAATAACTATCAGGAGCATAATACTATTACTATGCTCCTGACTATTTTAATTAAAATAAACAGTGCTTGGTAAAGTCAGCCGCTTCATTTGCTGTCCAGTTACCTTTAGCCTTTTCTTTCATTTGTGTACACCATTTTTCGCTGCCAACTTCTGGCGCGCAAGCTGATAGAACGCTTAAAGATAGTGTTAACATTAATATCTGTATAGATTTGTGCATGTCAGTCTCCTATAGCTTGGCAAATACTTTCTCTGCTGCGTTTATTGTTGTTTCTATATCTTCTTCAGTGTGTGCGTTTGAAACAAAACCTGCTTCAAATGATGATGGCGCTAAATAAACACCTTCAGCAAGCATGCCATGAAAAAACGTATTGAATTGTTCCTGCTTGCAGTTCATGACTTTATCGAAAGTATCAATGTTTTCATCTTCAGAAAAGAAAAGCCCGAACATGCCGCCAACTTGATTGGTAGTAAAGGCAATGCCTGCTTGTTTCGCTTTTTCAGTTAATCCATCAACTAATAATTTAGTTTTATTTCCCAGCGTATTAAAAAAGTTTTTTGCAGATATTAACTCAAGTGTTTTTAAACCGGCTGCCATAGCAACGGGATTGCCGGAAAGTGTACCTGCTTGATAGACTGGGCCATCAGGTGAAATATGATCCATGATTTCTTTTTTACCACCGAAAGCACCAACGGGCATGCCGCCACCGATCACCTTACCCAGTATGGTTAAATCAGGAACGATATTATACAGTGATTGTGCACCGCCGAGAGCGACACGAAAGCCAGTCATAACTTCATCGAAGATAAGAACAGAATCATGTTGCGTACATACTTCGCGTAAACAATTAAGGAATGCATCAGTAGCCGGTACACAATTCATATTACCGGCTATCGGTTCAACGATAACTGCCGCTATTTGATCACCTATATCTGCGAAAACATCTTTAATTTGTTCAGTATTGTTATAGCTTAAGGTGATTGTATGCTGAGCAAGGTCGGCTGGCACACCGGGAGAGGTTGGCACACCAAGAGTTAAAGCTCCAGAGCCGGCTTTGACTAATAGTGAATCTGCATGACCGTGATAACAGCCTTCAAATTTAATAATCTTGTCTCTACCGCTATAACCTCGCGCCAGTCTTATTGCACTCATGCCTGCTTCTGTGCCGGAACTAACCATGCGTACTTTTTCTATTGAAGGTAATATCTGACAAATTTTATTTGCCATTGCTGTTTCTATTTCAGTCGGCGCACCAAAACTTAAACCATTCTCAGCGGTATCTTTAACTGCTTGTATCACATCAGGATGAGCATGACCTAAAATCATTGGTCCCCATGAGCCAACATAATCAATATATTGCTTGTCGTCATTGTCATACAGATAAGCACCG
>JBMZNW010000096.1:3587-7600 GCA_049619915.1 Gammaproteobacteria bacterium | reverse complement strand
GCTTTGGAGAAAGATGTCGCTGAGCGGTATCAAATGGGTTTGGATCTTGCCGCTGATCTGACTAAGGCATTTGATAGTCTGGAAAAACCACAGGAAGATATTTCTGATCAGGAAAAATTTGATGCGGTAAAACAACTTGAGTTTTTTGCCGGGTTTCCAGATGCAGAAATCTGGGAAATTCTACGTGCTAGTTCGTGGCAAGATTATGATGCTGAAGACGATATTATTGTCGAAGGTGATATGGATGATTGTTTTTATATTATTGTCAACGGCGATGTTCAGGTTATGAAAGGCGCTTCAGTAATACGAACCTTAGAAAAGGGCGATTGTTTTGGCGAAATGGGGTATTTGGCGAAAACAAAACGGACTGCATCTATTAAATCCAGAAACAGCACCTCTTTAATGAAAATAAATTCAACAGTCATTTCACAAGTATCATTAAATTGTCAGGTTAGATTCCTGAAAGTTTTCTTGAGAACATTAATTTACAGACTGTCAGCAACAACGGAAAAGATATCTCAAGAACTTTAAGGGTATGCCGTTAAAAATATGCATATTTTTAAATGAATATGCTATATATAATTAAGACATTAAAAATAAAAACAAATCTTATTCAATTAATAACATATTCTAAAAGAAGGAAATATCATGGTTCGATATTGCTTTATGAACGTGAAAAGGATTTCCTGTTTGTTAGTTGTATTTTTATCTTGTGCAAACCCGGTATCTGCTATAGAAATTAGAAATGGAAACTTACGTGGCAGTATTGATACTACGTTAAGCTACGGGCATCTCTATCGAGTGCAGTCTCGCTCGTCAAATTTAGTTGGTATTGCTAATGGTGGTACGGCACGATCTGTAAACGGTGATGATGGTAATTTAAATTATAATTCAGGCCTAGTTAGCGGTACGGCTAAATTTACGACAGAACTTGATTTAAGTTATAAATCTTTCGGTATTTTTGTCAGAGCCTTTGGTTTTAATGATGCGCAAACCGATGACACACTGCGCACTCCTTTAACATCTAAAGCTAGCCGCCTTGTAGAGAAAAATGTAGTTTTACGTGATGCTTATTTTTGGCATGAATTTAATATTGCTAACATGCCCGCTGAATTACGTATTGGCGAGCAGGTATTAAGCTGGGGTGAAAGTACGTTTATTCAAAACAGTATCAATACTATCAATCCAGTCGATGTGTCCAGTTTACGCTCTCCCGGTTCTGAATTACGCGAAGCGCTAGTACCTGTCGGGATTGTATCTGCTTCTTTAGGACTGACTAATAATTTATCAGCAGAAGTTTTTTATCAATACGATTGGGAGCAGACGGTCATTGATCCGGCAGGTTCCTATTTTAGTACGAATGATTTTGCTGGAGATGGAAGCGTGTTTTTAGTTGGAGGCGGTCAAGGGCAAATTGGTGATTATTTTGGAATGGCATTGATACCTACTACAGGTATAACAGCTCCTGCATTTGCTGGTCGTACAGGTCCTGAGGTGACTGCTACAAGAGCCAGTAATCTTGAGGCTGAAGAAGGTGGTCAATATGGTGTTGCTATTCGACTTTATGTGCCGGAATTAAATGATACCGAATTTGGTTTTTATCATATTAATTATCATAGTCGCTTACCTATTATTAATGGAGTCGTTGGCACCGCACCGGGCACGTTGACAAATACACAGTATCAACTGAGTTATCCTGAAGATATTAAACTTTATGGTTTAAGTTTTAATACGCAAATAGGCAGTGTTGCATTACAAGGTGAATATTCATTCAGAGAAGATGCGCCGTTACAAGTTGATGATGTTGAAATTTTAGCAGCATCATTGAATGCAGGTATTCCTAATCAATTAATCACAGCAGGCGCAGGTACTTTGGCGGCAGGTGAATTTGTTCAAGGTCATATCGAGCGTAATGTCAGTCAGTTTCAAATGACGGCAACGAAAGTTTTTGGACAGGTATTAAAAGCTGATCAAGCGGTGTTGCTCGGAGAGTGGGCAATAACACATATTCATGGTATGCCAAGCAAAACAAATTTATTACTAGAAGCGCCGGGTGTTAATTCGTCAGGTAATCCTAATAATGCAGCTCTGCTCAGCCATACATTAGAAGAAGTGGATAATTTTTCAGATTCAACTTCATGGGGATATCGTCTTGCTGGGCGATTGGAATATAATAATGCTTTGTTTGGTGCGGTTAACTTGCAACCACGCTTTGCCTGGCAGCATGATGTTTCAGGTATTACGCCGGGGCCAGGAGGAAACTTTGTTGCAGGAAGAAAAATATTAACCTTAGGTTTACGCGGTGTTTATCAAAACCAATGGGAAGTTGATTTGAATTACACTGCTTATCTCGGCGATAACCGTCAGCACTTATTACACGACCGCGACTTCACTGCATTTTCAATTAAATACTCTTTCTAGGTTATCTATTAATGAATATTAGTTTTAAAAGAATAGTTTTATTTTTTACCGTTGCAGTTACGGTAAATGTTTATGCAGAAAACAATGACATAGAAAAGCTAGGTAATGAATTAACACCTTTGGGTGCAGTAAAAGCAGGTAATGCTGATGGAACGATTCCAGCGTGGCAAGGTGGATTAACCGAGCCACCTGCTGGGTATAATAAAGGCGACTATTATATTGATCCTTTTGCAGAGGATTCAGTTTTATTTACGATTACTAATAATAATGTGTCTGAATATGCGGATAAACTCAGTGAAGGTCATAAGGCATTACTTAACACTTATCCTGATACTTATAAGTTAAACGTTTATCAATCACGTCGTACAGCAGCATCACCGCAACATATTTATGATGCAACTAAACGGATTGCTGCTACAGCAGAGTTAACAGCCGATGGTAATGGCGTAACAGGTGCGATAGAAGGGATACCTTTTCCTATTCCTGAAAATGGTTTGGAAGTAATCTGGAATCATATTCTGCGATGGCGAGCTGATTCGGCAGAAAGACATATTATACAAGCCGCACCAACCAGAAGTGGTAACTACACGCTAGTCGAGTTTGTTGATCAATTTAGCATTTTGTACAACAAACAAGGTATGACAGAAGATAATCTGAATAATATCTTACTGTATTATAAGCAACAGGTTGTTGCGCCTGCCAGACTCGCTGGCGGTATTCTTCTGGTTCATGAAACATTAAATCAAAACAAAGAAAAAAGAAAAGCATGGTTATATAACCCGGGGCAACGTCGGGTAAGACGTGCGCCAAATGTTGCGTTTGATAATCCAGGCACGGCTACTGATGGCATGAGAACGAATGATCAGTTTGATATGTATAACGGTAGCCCGGAAAGATATAACTGGAAGTTAATGGGTAAAAAAGAAATTTATGTTCCTTATAATAATTATAAGATAGCGAGTCCGGAGCTTAAATATAAAGATATATTAACGCCTCTGCATATTAATCAAGACTATCCTCGTTACGAACTTCATCGTGTATGGGTTGTTGAAGCAACATTAAAAGATGGTTCGCGCCATATTTATAAAAAACGTAAGTTTTATATTGATGAAGATTCCTGGCAAATACTCATTGTTGAACAATACGATAACCGTGATCAGTTGTGGCGCGTATCAGAAGGTTTAGCAATGAACTTTTATGATGTGCCTAATATCTGGACGGCGGCGGAAGTGCATGTCGATTTACAAGCAGGTCGATACTTAGTAGTTGGCCTTTTTAACGAAAGCCAACCTTATCAATATGATGCTGATATTACTGAAGCTGATTTTTCGCCTGGAGCATTAAGAAGAGAGGGAAAACGCTGAGCAGAAAGGAGCTCTCTCAATGTTTAAACTTCTAAAATTAATTTTACTTTTTATATCTCTGTTTTTTATTCAGAGTTCGTTTTCGACTGAAAAGATAGCTTCAGAACACTCAGTATTTTCAACGCTTGCAGAAAACTCTCTATTATTACAATCAGACCGACAAGAAACATTAACTGTTGTTGTTGGAGAAAGAGGCCATATTCTCTACTCGCTTGATAATAAAAACTG
>JBMZNW010000096.1:225-3577 GCA_049619915.1 Gammaproteobacteria bacterium | reverse complement strand
CTTCAGTAGAAACTCGACAGACATTAACAAATGTCTTCATGCTTAATAAAAATACAGGCTGGGCTCTTGGGCATGATGCTGTCATTGTTAAAACGAATGATGGCGCAAAAACATGGCAGAAAGTTTTTTCTGATGTGGATGAACAAGCGCCGCTGTTAGATTTATATTTTAAAGATGATGTTAATGGCATTGTGATTGGTGCCTATGGTTTGGTCTATGTTACTGAAGATGGCGGTAAAACATGGAATAAAAATGAGTTAAATATTGCCGGTGAAAATGATAACGCAGCTAATAGAGAAGCGGTTTTTACAGACATCTATGACATTCATCTTAACGATATCGCTTTTGCCGGAAATAAACGATTTTATATAGCGGCAGAGTCAGGTCATGTTTTACGTTCTGATGATGATGCAAAAAGTTGGACAGACCTGAATTTACCTTATCAAGGTTCTTTTTTTGGCGTCTTACCTTTATCTTTTAATAAAGTTCTCGCCTATGGCTTACGCGGTCATCTTTATCTCTCTTCGGATGCAGGCATTACATGGGAAAAAATAGAAACAGGCAGTACTGAAATGCTAACAGATGGATTAATGCTTGCTGATGGAAGTGTCTTGATAAGTGGTCTAGCAGGCACGTTGTTAATTAGTACTGATGAAGGAAAGTCTTTTAAAGCCTTAAACCTAGAACACCGACATGGTTTGACTTCAATAGTAGAAACAAAAGATCGCTCAATACTATTAACGAGTGATGTCGGTGTTGAGCTATTTTCAAAAGAAAAATTACTTTCTAAAGAATAGCGTATGTCTGATTTTAAAATCATCTCCTCTATTGAAAACGTTTTATTTAAAAGGCGTGAAATAGTAATCGGTCTTTTTTTAATCATTACTTTATTTATGTCTTGGTCAGTCATGCATTTAAAGGTCGATGCGGGCTTTAGCAAAATGTTGCCACTGCAACATGACTACATGAAAACTTTCTTAAAGTATCGCGATGAATTTGGTGGTGCAAATAGAATACTGGTAGCGCTGACTGTAAAAGAAGGTGACATTTTTACGCCTGAATTCTTTAATGCTTTAAAGCTTACGACCGATGAAGTGTTTTTTATACCGGGTGTTGACCGAGCGCGAGTGACATCATTATTTACACCTAATGTTAGATTTACTGAAGTTGTTGAAGACGGTATATCGGGTGGCAATGTTATACCGGATTACTTCCAAGCAACGAAAGCAGATCTGCTTCAAGTAAAACAAAACATACTAAAAGCAGGAATACAGGGAAGGTTAGTCGCAAATGATTTTTCTGGTGCATTAATCAGCGCAGAGTTATTAGAAGTTGATCCGAATACAGGCGAAAAACTGGATTATGTTGATGTTGCAAAACAGCTTGAAGAAAAAATACGGCAAAATAATTTTCAAGTCGATGTAGATATTGATTATCATATTATCGGTTTTGCAAAGGTCATTGGTGATATTACTGAAGGCGCAAATAAAACCATTCTCTTTTTTGCTATTAGTTTTTTAATCACAAGCCTGCTTGTTTATTATTACTCACAATCAATAGTCGTTGCTTTTATTCCTATTTCTTGTTCGCTTATTGCCGTGATATGGCAGTTAGGTTCCTTACCGCTTTTAGGCTTTGGCATTGATCCGATGTCGATACTTGTTCCTTTTTTGATTTTCGCCATTGGTGTGAGCCATGGCGTACAGATGATAAGCGCCATACGAGTAGAAAATTATTCAGGCTCAACAGGTAGTGAGGCAGCAAGAAAAAGTTTTCGGCGATTATTCGTTCCGGGCATGATTGCGCTTGCCAGTGATTGTATTGGTTTTATTACGATACAGTTGATAGAAATTGAAATAATTCAAGAAATGGCAATGACAGCCAGTATCGGTGTTGCCATGATAATTTTTACCAATCTCTTTTTATTACCCGTATTAGCGTCGTACATAAAAATTAAACCGTCATATCAAACTAAACTGAATAAACGTGCTACCTTACTTATTCCTGTATGGGATAAATTATCTGTGCTGACTAATAAACCTGTTGCAGGTTCTATTGTTTTGTTTTCATTAGTACTGTTTGTGTTCGGTTTTTGGAAAGGAGCGGAAATAAAGATAGGCGATTTGCATCAAGGCGTCCCAGAGTTACATGCTGACTCTCGTTATAATCAAGATACGAGTACTATTACCGAACGCTTCTCTATTGGTGTTGATGTAATCACTGTGATTACAGAAACAATAGAAGATGGTTGTATTAACTATGAAGTGATGGAACTGATTGACCGTTTTGAATGGCATATGCGTAATACTAAAGGTGTGCAATCTGTTATGGCATTACCTACTGTAACAAAACGTATTAACGCAGGTTGGAATGAAGGTAATCTGAAGTGGCAGGTTTTACCGAGAAATGCTTCAGTGCTAACGCAATCAGTGGCTTATGTGCCAACATCTTCAGGTTTGTTAAATAATGATTGTAGCGTTATGCCGGTATTAATTTTTACAAAAGATCATAAAGCAGAGACGATTGATACTATTATAAAAAGCATAAACAGTTTCAAAAAAGATAACCGAAGCGATATAACAGAATTTAAATTAGCAACAGGTAATGTTGGGGTGATGGCAGCAACAAATGAAGAAATAAAAAAAGCACAGTTCCCCATACTGTTTTATGTTTTTGGCGCGGTCATCTTTCTTTGTTTAGTTACATTTAAGTCTTTTAGAGGAATGTTATGTATTGTTATTCCTCTCGCTCTAGTTTCCGTATTAGCTTATGCATTGATGAGCTATCTCAAAATAGGTTTAAAAGTAAATACACTGCCTGTTGTCGCTTTAGGCGTGGGTATCGGTGTCGATTATGGTATTTACTTTTATAGTCGTTTTAATGAATGTTTTAAAAAAGGTATGTCGATAAAGGATGCTTATATTTATTCATTATCAACATCGGGATTTAGCATTATTTTTACTGGAATAACATTAGCTGTGGGCGTGATGACCTGGATTTTCTCGCCGTTAAAGTTTCAGGCTGATATGGGCATATTGCTTACCTTTATGTTCTTGCTAAATATGCTCGGCGCCATTTTTCTTTTACCGGCTTTAGTGAGTCTTTTATTCAAAGATAATCAATTTAGAGCGTAATAATTGGCGTACCAAAAAACAAGCGTGAATAGTAGGAAATCTTGATTAATTTTTAGCGAAATTTAACTTTTCCAAATCAAAACTATATCTATCAAGTTTTATTAAATCGCTTGGCAGAAAGATGCCTGCGTCCTCTATCAAAACATAAATAATCCATTATTTTGAAGAATTTATTCACTACGTAACTAACTGATTTTATTTTTAAATTCCTCATTTAG
>JBMZNW010000096.1:0-215 GCA_049619915.1 Gammaproteobacteria bacterium | reverse complement strand
GTTTACATAATTATAAATTATGTAAATCTTAATGTTTACATTTATTATTAATTTTGTATAATTTGTATTGTATGTAATTACTTAATTAGTATTTTTTGTAACTATTTAATTTACATTTAGGAGAAAAATTATGTTAGCCACCCCTATAACATATGCACTTCGAGCACTCTCTACATTTTACCCGTTGCAAAAACCAATGGTTTTTTCAGGCTCAG
>JBMZNW010000095.1:0-7639 GCA_049619915.1 Gammaproteobacteria bacterium | reverse complement strand
GCGTGGCAGGAAAGTCTCCACTTTACTGCTATTGAACTAGGTTTGGAACGCTGTAAACGTGTTGCAGATAATATGGGCCTACTCAAACCATCGTACAATGTCATCAGCGTAGCAGGCACGAATGGCAAAGGTTCTAGTATTACGCTATTGGACAAGATACTTTGTAATGCCGGCTATAAAATTGGTCGATATACCTCTCCTCATCTCTTGAAATATAACGAACGTATTTGTATTAATGGTGAACAAGTCTCTGATGCCGAGTTATGTGAATCTTTTGATCGTATAGACAGAGCCAGAGGTGATATTTCTTTAACCTATTTTGAATTTGGTACCTTGGCGGCACTGGATATTTTTCGACAACATAATGTCGAATTAGCATTGCTTGAAGTTGGTTTAGGTGGACGATTAGATGCAGTAAATGTGCTTGATGCAGATGTCGCATTAATTACCAGCATTGATATTGATCACCAACAATGGCTTGGTGACAACCGCGAAAGTATAGCGCGAGAAAAAGCCGGTATTTTCAGAAATAAAGCGATTGCAGTTTGCTCAGATCCGAATCCACCGCAAAGTTTATTAAATTGTGCCAGCGCATTGGGTACGCCATTAAGTGTAGCGGGTCGAGATTATCAATATGCGAGTAATGATGATCACTGGTCGTGGCAATCAAAAGATTTGTCATTGAAAGCGTTACCGAGACCAATGCAGCACTGCGACTTTCAACTACAAAATGCAGCTGGTGTGCTCATGGTCTTGGATAAGATTCATCATGAGTACCCGGTCAGTGAAGAACATATAGCGCAAGGTTTGAACAGCTTTCGCCTTGATGGCCGCATGCAAATCATTCCCGGAGAAGTGACAAAAATTCTCGATGTTGCTCACAACGCGCAATCAGTTGAAGCGTTAGTTGTAAATTTAAAATTGATTCCTTGCGTCGGACAAACACATTTACTTGTCGGCATGTTAAAAGACAAAGATCACGCTGAAGTGTTAAAAACTTTAAGTGAAGTGGCTGATACATGGAACATAGTTACACTGGCAGAAGAAAGAGGTAGCGATGCGAAAACGCTTCTGTCAGATTTATCTTCATTGGGAATTGAAGAAAATGTAACAGAATTTAAAAATGTTGATGAAGCATTAGAGAGTTTGCATGAATCATCAAAGCCTGGAGACAGGATCGTTATTACCGGATCATTTTTAACTGTTGGCGCAGCACTTAAAAAGCTGGGCGAAAGATAAATATGCATCATCGATTAAAAGAAAGATTGGTCGGCGCAGCGGTATTAGTTGTCATTGCAGTGATTTTTATACCGATGTTATTGACTGGACCGATTGACTCAAACTCAATAAATAAAACTAATATTCCAGAAAGGCCAGCAGAAAAGTTTTCTTCAAAGCTGGTGCCTCTTAATGATTCATTAATGCCTATTACTGATACTGAAACTCCGGATTCTTCGAATGATATTGCCAATGCAGAACCGCTGAATCAGGAAGAGCCTGCTGAAAGTGATGATGAAATTGTATCGAATGTGGTTGAAAAAACAGTCGAAAAAGTAACAAATGAAAAACCGGCTGCTCAGGAAAAAACAATAAATAAAAAAGTGGGGTTAACAGCTTGGGTTGTCCAGCTTGGTAGTTTCTCTACCAAAGTAAATGCAGATAAGCTTAACCTGAGTTTAAGAAAAGAAGGCTTTCCCGCTTTTGTTGAGCCATTAACAAAAAAAGGAAAAACCAGTTACCGGGTTAGAGTCGGCCCTGAAATATTTCGTGCCGATGCTGATGCTTTATTAAAAAGCATAAAAACAAAAATGAAGTTAGATGGGATTGTTTTAAGTTATCCTTAAAATTATAAAAAACAAAAATTCATAGTAACCAATGTCTACAGCCGATATAGTCGTTCTTTGTTTAATAGCACTGCCAGCAATAGTGGGTGTGTTTTATGGTTTTTTGAATATTGTTTTTTCATTATTATCCTGGGCAATTTCATTGGGGCTTTCCATAAAACTAGTGCCTTATTTTGCTCCATTATTGGAAAACTACGTTCAACAAGATGTCATCAGAATGATCCTGGCATTTGTTGCTTTGTTCATTTTGAGTTTGTTAATTATGAGCGGTATTAGTTACCTGATAGTTAAGTTATTAGGCAAAACAGGGCTGACGGCGGCAGACAGAATACTCGGTTTATTTTTTGGTATGGCTTTGGGAACATTAATCGTTTTGGTGATTGTTTTTCTTGCTGGTTTCACCGACTTTCCTCAAGAAAGTTGGTGGCTAGATTCTAAATTGGCAGAGCCTTTTGAACGTATTAGTATATGGGCTTCACAGTATTTACCTGAGTCTGTTTCCGAGTATCATGCGTATGAATAGGTATAAGTATAGGCAGGTGAAAATGTCTAAAATAACTCAAGAGGTTAACAATTTTCGATGTGTGGCATAGTAGGTATCGTTGCTAAGAACCCGGTTAATCAGGCTATTTATGATGGCCTGACCATGCTCCAACACAGAGGTCAGGATGCAGCAGGAATGGTTACCTGCGATGGTAGTAAGTTATTTCTAAGAAAAGATAACGGCCTCGTCAAAGATGTTTTTCACACACGGCATATGCTTAATCTGAAAGGCAATATGGGAATAGGGCACGTTCGCTATCCAACCGCAGGCTGTCAATCATCTGCAGAAGCACAACCTTTTTATGTTAATTATCCTTACGGTGTTTCACTTGCGCATAATGGCAACCTAACTAATGCCGAAGCCTTAAAAGATGACTTGATGCAAGATGATTTACGTCATATCAATACGAATTCAGATTCCGAAGTATTACTAAATATTCTTGCTAATGAATTAAGTACGAGTGGCAAACCGCGAGAGCAGTTACAACCCAACGATATATTTCGTGCTGTTCAGCGTTTACATAAACGCTGTAAAGGCGGTTATGCCGCTGTTGCTATGATTACTGGCGTGGGTATTTTAGGTTTTCGTGATCCAAATGGTATTCGCCCGATTGTTTTTGGAGAACGAAAAACTGATATAGGCACAGAGTTTATTATTGCATCAGAAAGCGTAGCGATTGATTCACTTGAGTTTCAGCGTATACGCGATATAGAGCCCGGCGAAGCGGTGTTTATTACCATTGATGGTGAAATGCATACTTTTCAATGTGCCGAGAATCCAGTTTACAACCCCTGTATTTTTGAACATGTTTATCTGGCTAGGCCCGATTCAATTATCGACGGTATTTCTGTCTATAAAGCACGTTTAAGAATGGGAGAAAAACTGGCGGAGAAAATTCTTAGGCTTAATCCTGACCATGATATTGATGTCGTGATACCAATTCCAGATTCCAGTCGACCAGCGGCCCTGCCTTTAGCTAATGCACTCGGTGTCGCTTATCGTGAAGGCTTTGTAAAAAACAGATATATCCCGAGAACATTTATTATGCCGGGACAAAGCATTCGTAAAAAATCTGTGCGCCAGAAGTTAAACGCAGTAGAACTTGAATTTAAAGACAAGAATGTACTACTTGTTGATGACTCTATAGTCAGAGGTACGACCTCAAGAGAAATAGTACAAATGGCAAGAGAAGCCGGAGCAAAACGTGTTTATATTGCATCAGCAGCACCGCCAGTCCGCTATCCGAATGTGTATGGGATAGATATGCCGACGCCGACAGAGTTGATTGCTTATAACAGAACGGTTGAAGAAGTCGCTGAAACCATCGGTGCTGATTGGTTGATTTATCAAGATATAGAAGACTTGATTGAATCGGCACAAAAAGGCAATGCAGATATTAAGAGCTTTGATACATCTTGTTTTACTGGGGAATATGTAACAGGTGATATTAGTGCTGATTACTTAGCTCATATCGATTCATTGCGTAATGACTCAGCAAAAGAAAAGAACAATATAGATGAAGGCTTAACGGACTTAACTAAGAACCATTAGGTTCAGGTGTTACAGGAGGGGGACTTAGTCTTCCTTGTCTTTATTCTGTGCAAAAGGCGATTTCATTGCATTGTCAAAAAAGTTTTCCTGCATTTTTTTCCACATATCCATGTTTTTTTCAGTCAGTTCGGCCATTGCCGTGATTGGATTGCTATGAACAGCCGTTTGCAATTGATCCTGAATCTGTTTTTGTTGGGAAACAAATAGATCAATACTTTTTTGAATGTAATCGCTGGCGACAGATTGAACCGAGTCACCATAAAAACGAATAATGTGGGAAAGTGCTTCGGTAGAGAAAAGTGGTTCGCCATCATCTTCCTGCTCTGAAATAATTTGCAGCAGTATGCTTCTAGTCAGATCTTCTTCAGACTTCACATCTTTGACGATAAATTCTTTATTTTCAATAACGAGCTTTTTAATATCCTCAAGCGTAATGTATTTGCTCTCTTCCGTGTCATAAAGACGGCGGTTCGGATATTTTTTAATTATTCTTTTCTCTTCCATATATTTTTCCTTAAGAATGCAGCTTACCTCGGTATCTCTTAATTTGAAATACCGAGGTAACAATATTACATCATATTCTGTCCGCCGTTCATGGAAAAATCTGCGCCAGTCGCAAAACCGGCTTCATCAGAACATAGGAAATTAACCAATGCGGCTATTTCCTCAGGTTTGCCCAGACGATTAGCCGGAATACCTGCAATAATGTTGTTGCGAATTTCTTCCGGTACAGCCATCACCATTTCCGTTGCGATATAACCAGGAGAAACAGTATTAACGGTAACGCCTTTACGCGCGACTTCTTGTGCTAATGCCATAGTGAAACCGTGTACCCCAGCTTTTGCCGTGCTGTAGTTGGTTTGACCAAGTTGGCCTTTTTGCCCATTGATTGAGGATATATTAACGATACGTCCCCAGCCTTTTTCAGTCATGCTGTCGACGACATGTCGAGTAACGTTGAATAGGCTGCCAACATTGATGTTCATGACCGCATCCCATTTGTCTTTGCTCATTTTCTTGAACATGCCGTCTTTGGTAATACCGGCATTGTTGACCAGAATATCAACCGGACCAAGATCAGAAACAACATCGGCAACCATCTTTTCACAAGCATCATAATCTGAAACATCAGCCTGATAGATTTTTATATCAAAACCTTGCTCTTTTACTTCGGCTTGCCATTTTTCGGCTTTTTCCTGATTACGATAATTGGTCGCTACTTTGGCGCCGGCTTTTGCCAGAGACAAACAGATTGCCGCACCGATGCCACCTGTGCCGCCTGTAACTAATGCTACTTTTCCTTCTAAATTCGACATTTTTTAATTCCTCTCAACTGCCAGTGCAACACCTTGACCGCCACCAATACAAAGTGTGGCAAGGCCTTTTTTCGAATCGCTACGTTTCATTTCGTGCAGTAATGTAACAAGTATACGACAGCCAGATGCACCAATTGGGTGTCCGATAGAGATTGCGCCACCGTTTACATTCACTTTATCTGTGTCCCAAGCGAGATCGCGGTTTACAGAGATTGCTTGTGCTGCAAACGCTTCATTCGCTTCTACTCGGTCAAGATCATCTACAGTCCAACCTGCTTTTTCTAAACATTTTTTACTCGCTGGAATCGGACCTGTACCCATGATTGCAGGATCAACACCGGCGCTTGAATAAGCTTTGATAGTTGCCAATGGTTCTAGACCTAATTCCTTTGCTTTGCTTTCAGACATAACTACGACAGCTGCTGCACCATCATTAATACCCGATGCATTTGCTGCGGTAACAGTGCCTTCTTTATCAAAAGCTGGACGTAATTTAGTCAGGCCTTCAGCGGTAACGCCTGGTTTAGGGAATTCGTCTTTATCGAATACGATTGGATCACCTTTACGTTGTGGAATTTCAACAGGAACAATTTCTTCTTCGAATTTCCCTGCATTGATAGCTGCTTCTGCTTTATTTTGAGATGCCGCAGCAAATGCGTCTTGTTCTTCACGAGAAATATCATATTTCTTAGCAATATTTTCAGTGGTAATACCCATGTGATAATTATTAAAAGCATCCCACAAACCATCAACAATCATCGAGTCCTGCATTTTCCAGTCGCCCATTTTCTGGCCATTTCGTGATTTAGGTAGAATGTGAGGAGACAGGCTCATGTTTTCCTGACCACCCGCGACAATGATATCGGCATCACCACACTTAATCGCTTGTGCAGCTAGGTGTACCGTTTTAAGGCCGCTACCGCAGACTTTATTGATTGTCATGCTAGGAACGGAGTCAGGTAGTCCTGCGTGTTTTGCAGCTTGTCTGGCAGGGTTTTGACCGCAACCAGCCGTTAATACTTGTCCAAAAATAACTTCGTCAACTTGCTCTGGTTTGATACCAGCACGTTTTATAACTTCAGCAATGACTGTTGAACCCAGTGTGTGAGCGGGTATACCTGCTAAGCTACCCCCAAAATTACCAATTGCTGTCCGCGCAGCAGCGACGATGACGACATTATCAGCCATGTTTGTTCTCCTATAAATTCTGGTGTTAAATTAATTCCAAAGTGAAAATAATAAATGTTGCGATGCAGCAAAAAAACGGGATACTATCAGATATTATTATTCTGTCTAGCATCAATATTAGCTTTTTTCGCTAAATAATACATTTGCTTTGTCTATGCCTTGCCTAAATTAAGTCCATTCATTCCAATAAGCCTCGGGTTGATAGAGCTCGTACATAAACTCTATGAACGTTTTAATCTTGGCCGACAGATATTTTCGGTGATTATAAATTGCATAAACAGGATGTCTCTCCGGCTCATATTCTTCCAGTATTACTTTGAGGCGACCTGCCTGAATATCAAGACCAACCATGTAAGTTGGCAATTGCGCAATGCCACAATCCTGAATAGCAGCAACACGCAAAGCATCACCATCATTCGATTTAATATCGCCTGAAACGGCGACTTTTATTTCTTCGTTGTTGTCAATGAATACCCATTCGCTATGCTGTGTTTTTGGAGCGTAAATCATGCAATTATGATTCTGTAGGTCATTCGGGGTTTGTGGTGTTCCATTTTGTTTTAAATAGTTGGGTGAAGCACAAACAACACGTCGAACAGTTGTAATCTTGCGAGCAACAAAACTGGAGTTATCCAGCTTGCCGACGTAAAGCGCAATATCAATTCCATCTTCGACTAAGTCAGGTGGACGATTACTGAGTTCTATTTCTGTCGTTACATCTGGATATTTTTTTAAATACACTGAAAGTGCTCGTGATAGATGAAATGCCCCAAAAGAAGGTTGCGCCATTATCTTTAGCTTTCCTCTGGGTTCAGAATTTAATTGCGTTATTGATAATTCAGTTTCATCGATATCAGCAAGAATATGATCCACTTTTTCGTAGTAGGCATGACCGACTTCCGTTAAGTTGAGTTTTCGCGTTGTGCGATTGAATAAGCGAACGCCGAGAGAGTTTTCCAGGTTTTGAATATGTTTTGAAACCATAGCCTTGGACATGGACAGCTTTTTTGCTGCATCGGAAAAGCTACTGTTTTTAGCAACAGCAGAGAAAACGCGCATACTCATGATTTTATCCATATACAATCCCTTACTGTTTCTTAACAAGAAACAATATATCAATAAATAGAACATTGTACACGAAATAGTAAGGGACTATCTTTAATATTACTAAAAGACCGCTGGGGTCCAGATGCTTT
>JBMZNW010000094.1:4691-7708 GCA_049619915.1 Gammaproteobacteria bacterium | reverse complement strand
ATAACAGTGTTTTGAATAATGCTTCAATAAAGACGCTTAGAGAAAAAGCAGAAGCGCTCACAATAAATTAATTAACGTTTTAACAATGTCATTGCAGCAAGCCGAAAACAAGGCGGAAGAACTTCGCCAAACAATTAACCAACATAACTATCAATATTATGTTCTCGATGATCCTGCTATTCCTGACTCAGAGTACGACAGACTATTACGTGAATTAATAAATCTGGAAACAGAATACCCGGAGCTTGTCACCACGGATTCTCCAACGCAACGTGTCGGCGCGACACCTTTATCAGAATTTGAACAGGTGCAACATAATGTACCGATGTTGTCCTTGGGTAATGCTTTTAATGAAGAAGAGATGCAAGCTTTTAATAAAAGAGTTGTTGAACGCTTGCAGGTGGATAACGTTGGTTTCTCAGCTGAGACAAAATTGGATGGGCTTGCAGTTAGCATCCGTTATGAAAATGCTATCTTAACAATTGCAGCAACACGCGGAGACGGTACTACAGGAGAAAATGTTACACATAACATAAAAACGATTTCATCTATTCCGTTAAGATTAATCGGTGATGATATTCCTGAGCTAGTTGAAATTAGAGGCGAAGTTTTTATGACACATAAAAGCTTTGCAGAATTAAATAATAAACAAAAAGAAAAAGGCGAAAAGTTATTTGCTAACCCTCGTAATGCAGCAGCAGGCTCTTTAAGACAACTTGATGCAAAAATAACATCGCAACGAACATTGTCTTTCTATGCTTATGGCATTGGCGAATACAACGGTAATATTGAGTTTAAAACTCATACAGAAGTATTGAATCAGCTTAAATTATGGGGCGCGCCTGTTTCTCCTGAAACAAAAGAGATGAAAGATATAAGCACGTGTCTCGATTATTACAAAGATATTGCTAATCGACGTAATAATTTAGCCTATGAAATAGACGGCGTAGTTTTTAAAGTAAACGATCTTTTACAGCAGCAAGCACTCGGCTTTGTCTCTCGCTCACCGCGCTGGGCGATAGCTTATAAGTTCCCGCCAGTAGAAGAGATCACAAAAGTATTGGATATAGAAGTACAAGTTGGTCGAACAGGCGCTATTACACCTGTCGCAAGGCTTGAGCCTGTCTTTGTAGGCGGCGTGACTGTTACTAATGCAACATTACATAACCTCGATGAAATAAAACGCAAAGATGTCAGGGTAGGGGACTGGGTTTATATAAGACGCGCTGGTGATGTTATTCCTGAAGTTGTACGTGTTATTAAAGAAAAACGAGAGGACGCTGTAGAGTTTGTCATGCCTGACTCTTGTCCTGTTTGTGATTCTGCTGTTGAACGGCAGGAAGGCGAAGCAGTATTCCGTTGCATGGGTGGTATTTCATGTTCTGCGCAAAATACTCAGGCGATCATTCATTTTGTTTCGCGTAAAGCAATGAATATTGATGGGCTAGGTGAAAAAGTAATTATTCAACTTACTGAAGAAAAACTGATTAATACTGTTGATGAACTTTATACTTTAACGCATGAGCAGCTTTCAAAGCTGGAACGAATGGGTGATAAGTCGGCAAATAATTTACTTAAAGCATTAGAGAAAAGTAGAAAAACAACATTAGAACGATTTATCTATGCCTTAGGTATACGTGAAGTAGGTGAGGCGACAGCACGCTCACTGGCACAACACTTTAAAGAATTTGAAAAGATTGAAGTAGCATCCACAGAAGAACTTGAAGCAATATCTGATATTGGTCCAGTCGTTGCGCATAATATTCATAGTTTTTTTCAACAACAACATAATCAGGAAGTTATAAAAAGACTAAAGCAGCATCTACATTGGGATAAAGTTGAAACAAACAATGCAGCAACATTGAATGGTTTAACATTTGTTATTACCGGTACACTTTCGAGTATGGGACGCGATGAAGCAAAACAAAAGTTAATGGCACTCGGTGCGAAAGTAAGTGGCAGCGTGTCTAAAAAAACGAATTATGTTGTTTACGGGGAATCAGCAGGCAGCAAATATGAAAAAGCACTGCAACTTGGTGTAGAAACATTAGATGAACAACAGTTTTTAGAACTGATTAAATAAAAAACTATTCGCAAAGATCAGTAACAACTTGATTACGCCCATTTTCCTTGGCTTTATAAAGTAACTCATCCGCTCTTTCTATTAAGTTTAACCTGGTATCATCTTCTCTTAATTCTGATACGCCTATTGAAACAGAAGCATTGAGACTAATGTTGTCATACTCAAACTTCATGTCTTCAATACTTTTTCTCATACGCTCTGCGAGTAATTTCGCACCAGAAATTTGTGTATTTCTTAACAAAATAGCAAATTCTTCACCACCGTAACGAAAGATAATGTCACTGCTGCGCATACAACTCATAATGCAATCAGAAAAAGTTTTTAACACCGCATCACCAACAAGGTGACCATAGTTATCATTAATCTGTTTAAATTTATCAATATCAAGCATCATCAGAGAAATGATATGGCCATGTCGTTTAGCTAGGTCAACTTCCTGCTCTATCGATTGATCAAATGCAGCACGGTTATTTAACCCGGTTAAAGGATCCATATATGCTTTTTCTACCGCCTGTTTATATAACAGTGCATTTCTTAAAGGGTAAATTAATGCTGAAATCAGACTTTCTATTTTATGAATTTCGACTTCTACGAATTTATTGTTCCGGGATATTGTTAACTCACCCATTTTTTTGCCAAATAAAACCAGTCCATACGTCGAGAGATGTCGACCAGCATTGCCGATATCAATCTTAATGCCTTCTTCCTGATTCTCGTAAATGAGTTGTTCATGAGGAACGATAGCTGATAACTCATCATCAAACAGTTCTATGAGCTTTTCCAACTCCAAAGTACTTTGCAATACACCCATGACATGGATGGACATATTCGTTACATCCGTCATGTTTTCAGGATAGGAAACCATCTGGCGAGAGTTTTGTACGCCCGGTGAATCGCCAATGTCTGTAATATCTGCCATAGGTTCTATTAAATT
>JBMZNW010000094.1:0-4681 GCA_049619915.1 Gammaproteobacteria bacterium | reverse complement strand
TTTGTCATATATCGAAACCAAAAGTTTAAGTTGTTTTCTTAAAAGCAATTAGAATGCCATTTAGATAAACAAAAAAAACTGATGAAATTCAATTATATATATAGGGTTAACTTTCTAATTTATCAAGAATTTATATTAACTTATTGTTATTTTATGCCGCTACATGACCGTTTTTTGACTCATTCGACTCAATAATCGTGTTTTTCGCGTTATCCGAAGTATCGGCTACCGGATAGTCAACCGTATAATGTAGGCCGCGACTTTCTTTTCTTTTTAGGGCAGATTCAACAATCAATTCGGCAACAACTAACAAATTTCTAAGCTCTAGCAAATCCTTGCTGATTCTAAAATTTCCATAATAATCAGTTACTTCCTCTTTAAGTAGTTTAATCCTATGTTGTGCGCGTTGTAGTCGTTTAGTCGTTCTAACAATACCAACGTAATCCCACATAAAGCGTCTAATTTCATCCCAGTTATGACTAACAACAACTTCTTCATCAGAGTCAGTGACTCGACTTTCATCCCATTCCGGCAATGTAGCTGGCATCTTGATAGCGGCTAAAGATTGCCGTATATCTTTGTAAGCGGCATGCGCATAGACAATACATTCTAATAATGAATTACTCGCCATTCGATTTGCACCATGTAAACCGGAACAACTGACTTCGCCAATGGCATATAAACCGGGGATATCAGTTTGCCCCTTTTCATCAATCATGACGCCACCACAGGTATAGTGTGCCGCAGGCACGACTGGAATAGGTTCTGATGCCATATCAATACCTAATTTCAGAC
Source organism: Gammaproteobacteria bacterium (assembly GCA_049619915.1). Classification (GTDB taxonomy): domain Bacteria; phylum Pseudomonadota; class Gammaproteobacteria; order Eutrophobiales; family Eutrophobiaceae; genus UBA7359. The sequence continues at coordinate 3,886 of JBMZNW010000094.1, read as the reverse complement.
AGCGTTCATTAATAGTAGGGAAGTGTTGTTCAATAAACTCTTTCGTTTTGTGAGTGAAATCCAGATAAACACAATCATCACCGAGGCGCTTCATTTCATAGTCTATAGCACGGGCAACGACATCTCTTGGCGCTAATTCACCGCGTTTGTCATAGCGCTGCATAAAACGTTCACCATTAGCCAGTATTAAGGTTGCGCCTTCACCACGTAATGCTTCGGAGATTAAAAACGACTTTGCCATCGGGTGATACAAACAGGTTGGATGAAATTGGACGAATTCCATATTTGCTACCCGACAACCTGCCCGTGCCGCCATAGCGATACCATCACCAGTACAAGCATCAGGATTGCTGGTATATAAATAAGCTTTACCCGCGCCACCAGTAGCTAAAACAACGTTTTTAGCTCTAAAAACGTTTACTTTATTATTGTTTAAATCAAGAACATAGGCGCCTAGACAACGATTCTTTGTTTTTTTCAGCTTTTTCGCCGTTATTAAGTCGACAGCGATATGATGTTCAAATAAATCAATGTCAGGATGCGCTCTGACACGCGCTTCAAGCGTTGTTTCTATTTCTTTACCCGTTGCATCGGCTGCATGGAGAATACGACGATGACTATGTCCGCCTTCTTTATGCAAGTGAAAAGGTGAGTTATCGCCTTCTTGTTCATTAGTCCGAGTAAAGTCGACACCTTGTTCGACTAACCAATCAACACTTTTATGCGCTTGTGCGACGACAAAACGAACAATATCTTTATCACAAAGTCCGGCTCCTGCTAAAAGAGTGTCTTCAACATGGGATTCAATTGAGTCATGTTTGTCGAGTACGGCAGACACACCACCTTGTGCGTAATAGGTTGCGCCTTCGATAAGTGCGTTTTTTGATAAAACAGCAACTTTAGCGTAGCTCGCTAATTTTAAGGCGAGAGTCAGCCCGGCAGCACCACTACCGATAATTAATACATCATGTTGTTGTTGGTCATACATCAGGCTTAAGGTAATATAGCGCTTTTTTGTCTAAGTCTTTGATTGTAGAGATAGTAAACTAGTTTATAACTGAACTGCATGCAAATCTTAAAATGAATTTAATGAACAAATACAGCAATAATAGCACAAGGGGAAGGGCCAAATGGCCGAAAAAGTAACAGATAAAGAGCTTATAGACCGCGTCAAGAATGGTGATAAGGCGGCATACGATCTACTTGTGCTTAAGTATCAGCAAAGAATTGTTAACCTTGTTTCTCGTTTTGTACGGAACCAAAGTGATGCTTTGGATGTCACACAAGAAGCGTTCATTAAGGCATATAGAGCGCTACCAAATTTTCGTGGTGAAAGTGCTTTTTATACGTGGTTATATCGAATTGCTGTTAATACAGCAAAAAACCACTTAGCAGTACAATCACGAAGACCATCAGGTAGCGGTCATGATGTGTCTGAAATTGAACAAATTGAGGGTGCTGATGCTCTAAAAGAACAGGCAACGCCAGAAAATTTAATATTGAAAGATGAGTTGCAAGCGACAGTATTAAAGGCGATTGAAGATTTACCAGAAGACTTGAAAACAGCAATCATGCTTCGGGAAATTGAAGGGCTAAGTTATGAAGAAATTGCCGATGTGATGGAATGTCCTATTGGAACGGTACGTTCGAGAATATTCCGTGCGCGTGAAGCAATTGAGAATGAAATGAAACCATTATTGGAAAACTAGAAAATAGGCTAAATATTATGAACGAATTAAATAAAGAACAGCTTTCTGCATTTATTGATGGAGAACATGAAACTGATCATATATTGGACAAGCTTATTCATGACGAAGAGATGAAACAAACTTGGTCACGTTATCATTTAATCGGTGATTGTCTACGCGACAACATTCCCGAACAGGTATCCAACCAGGTTTCACAAAATATTAGCCAGGCACTGCAAAACGAGCCGACAGTGCTCGCGCCAACAAAGAAACGATTTGATGTTAAACCGCTTGCAGGACTTGCCATTGCAGCTTCAGTCGCCATGGTTGCGGTATTCACTATTCAAACTGATAACGATGTGAGTTCTCCAGTAAATAATGCACCTGCTGTTGCGAATGTTGTTCCATCACAAGTCACCCCGGCACAAACCGATATAGTTAATTTTTCACAGCCTCAAGCTTTACCTGCTGCTGTCACTCATTCAGACACGCCAGACTCTATTGCTAATGAAAGGCTAAATAATTATTTATTAAACCATAATGAATATCGTAGTAATGCTGGAGTGAATGGCATAATGCCTCACGTCAGAATGGTGACCATAGAAACTCAAGAATAATCTAGAAAAAATCTTTAGGAACAAACTTAACATTGAAGCCTTTATTACTTTTTAGTGTTTTTCTGTTGGGCTGGCTTAATTTTGCCCAAGCAGAAATTAACAAGCCAGAACCACAGCTGTTACTTGACGAAATGTCCAAAGCCAGTCGAAATTTAAATTATGATGGCGTTTTTATTTACCGTCGCGACTCAAAAATGGAAACGATGCGGATTATTCATAAAGCTGGCGAAGATGGTTCCTACGAAAAATTGACGTCACTAACGGGTAGCGCAAGAGAAGTTATTCGAGATAAAGAGCAGGTTAAATGTATTTTCCCTGATGATAAAAAAGTCGTTGTCGATAAAAGCCGTACGGGCAAGTTAGTTTCAAGTTTTTTACCAAGTCCGGTTAAAACGATTTCTGATAATTATCATTTTGAATTAGCTGGAGAAGATCGTATTGCAGGAATGGATACATGGGTTGTTAACATTAGACCTAATGATAAGTTTCGTTATGGTTATCAATTATGGATAGAAAAACAATCGCGCTTATTACTTAAGTCAGAATTAAAGAACCAGTTAGGCGTAACACTTGAACAAATCATGTTTACGCAATTACAGGTTGGTAATGAAATTGATGATGCTTTACTAAAACCATCGGTTTCTGGCGAAGATTTCACTTGGGTTAACAATTCCACGAAACAAAAGCTTGAACAAGGCAATAAAAGCAAATGGGAAGTGACTTCGATGCCGGATGGCTTTGCTATGAGTAATCAGGAAAAAGAAACTATGGGCATGAGCCAAATGCCAATAGATCATTTTGTTTATTCAGATGGCTTAGCTATGGTTTCAATTTATATCGAAAAACTAGAACAAAAAGATGATTCGAAAACAGGATTATCCAGCTTTGGTGGCGTTAATACTTATTCAACACAGGTAAATGACCATCAAATAACAGCTGTAGGCGAAGTGCCTAAAGCAACTGTTCAGTTAATGGCTAATTCAGTAAAATCACTTCATTAATCATCTTCCACTGTTTTGTAAAACAGTGATGCTTAACGGAACGAGTCAAAATGCATCAAAAAATAATTAAAGCGATCATTATATCAATCATATTATTTATGCAGATAAATAGTGTCCAGGCACGTAATTTACCGGACTTTACCGAACTGGTAGATAAAAATGCTGCCGCTGTAGTCAATATCAGTACAAGCACGAATAAACCAGAAGCAGGGCAGCTGCCTCCGGGTTTGAATGCTCCTGAAAACAATCCGTTTAACGACTTTTTCAGAAAATACTTTGAAGGAAATCCACGAGGTTTTGGCGGACCGCCTGCAGAAGACAATTCATCTCTGGGTTCCGGATTTATTATTTCAAAAGACGGTTATGTCATTACTAATAATCATGTAGTTAGCGAAGCAGATGAAATAGTGGTCAGACTTAATGATCGACGTGAATTTGTCGCGGAATTAGTCGGCACAGATAAACGTAGTGATATCGCTGTTTTGAAGATTGATGCAACAGATTTACCAGTATTAAAACTCGGCGATTCTTCAAAAGTAACGCCTGGTGAATGGGTATTAGCGATTGGCTCTCCTTTTGG
>JBMZNW010000093.1:0-7734 GCA_049619915.1 Gammaproteobacteria bacterium | reverse complement strand
AACATTAATCGAACGCGGTATTTTAAAAGGCTATATGCAGGATAAACATAATGCGCGCTTGATGGGCGTTGAACCAACAGGTAATGGTCGGCGTGAATCGTATGCGCACTTACCTATGCCAAGAATGACGAATACTTATATGTTAGGCGGCAATCATGATCCTGAAGAAATCATTGCGTCAGTTGATAAAGGCATTTATGCCGTGCAGTTTGGCGGCGGTCAGGTAGACATTACCAACGGTAAATTTGTCTTTAGCGCCAGTCAGGCTTACAAAATTGAAAACGGTAAAATTACAACACCGGTTAAAGGCGCCACCATTATTGGCAACGGCCCGGATGTATTAACGCGCGTTAGCATGGTCGGTAATGATATGGAATTAGATTCAGGTATCGGTACTTGTGGTAAAGACGGTCAATCTGTTCCTGTTGGTGTAGGTCAACCGACTATACGAATTGATGAGTTAACGGTTGGTGGAACCAGTACTTAAAATAAGATTTTAAAGATTCATTTACATTTGCAAATTATTTTTAGAACTGCTCTTTAGTTTTTTAAATATAGTTTTGCAATAACCGCACCTATTGCACTCAATATAGCTGCAAAAACAAACGTTTGCATAGAGCCAACATAATCCCATAAATAGCCACTGATAAGACTTCCCAACGCCAAGCCGGCACCAAAACTCATACTGCTATAAAGAGCTTGCCCTCTACCTTGATGTTTACCTTTAAATTCACGATGAATATATTGAATCGCTACAGCATGATAAACGCCAAATGTTGCGGCATGTAAACATTGAGAAAGAAGTAAGACAAAAACATTGTCGACAAAGAAAGCAATTAATAACCAACGTATTGTTGCCAACACTAAAACCAGCATCATTAATTTATGCAAACCAAAACGTCCGATGACTTTATGCATAAATACATAAACAAGTACTTCTGCCAATACGCCCAGTGCCCAGGCTATGCCTATAAAACTGTTAGAGTAATTGTGCTCTTCTAGATAAATAGAAAAGAAAGTGTAATACGGGCCGTGACCTGCTTGCACAAGAAAGCAGACTAGCATCAATGCCATTACTTGTGGCTTTAACAGAATAGACATAAAGCTTGTGTCATTAGAGTCATCATGCGACACCGGTATTTCTGTGAGAGACAAGCTATGTATCCAGACTAAAAACATCGTGATTAGCAGAACAGGCACTAAATAGGCTGTTGATCAAAGAACTGACCTAATGCCAACACGGCAATAATAAAACTAATCGAACCCCAAATTCTGACAACAGTATAACTATTACTTTCTTTACCAAGGTGAGATAACGTGACGGCTTCTATTAGCGGTAAAGCAGCACTCCAAAAAATGGAAAAGATAAACAGAATAATAAACAGCGACCAAAAGTCCTGATAAAAAAGAACCAGCGCAAATGACAGTAAAGAAAAGAAAGACGTCCAACGAATGACCTGTATTGTTCTGCCGGTATGATCAACGACCCATCCCCAGATAAGAGAAGAGAAGATTTTTGTCACCACAACAATGGCAGACAAAATACCTATCGCTTCGGCAGACATACCAATCGACTTTAAATAAAGCGACCAGTACGGCATAAACGCGCCGATGGTCAAAAAGAACAGGAAATAGAAGCCGGACAGTCGCCAGTACGGCAAGCCGTCGACTTTAATCATAACTAGTCGTTACTTGATGGAATAACAGGTGTCACAGAGTTAACGTCAATATTTTGGGCACGATGACGTAAAACATGATCCATTAACACTAAAGCCAACATGGCTTCGGCTATCGGTGTTGCACGAATACCAACGCACGGATCATGTCTGCCTTTGGTAATCACTTTAGCGGGCTTACCTGCTTTATCAACTGTATCACCGGATAAATGGATACTGGATGTCGGTTTAAACGCGACACTAACGACGATATCCTGACCTGAAGATATACCACCCAAGATTCCGCCAGCATTGTTACCGACAAATCCTTCAGGCGTCATTTCATCACGATGTACTGTGCCTTTTTGTTCTATTGATTCAAACCCAGCACCAATCTCAACACCCTTTGCAGCATTAATTCCCATCATGGCATGGGCAATATCCGCATCGAGACGATCAAAAATAGGCTCACCCAAACCAACAGGCATATTTTCAGCGACGACATTAATTCGTGCACCAATGGACTCACCTTCTTTACGCAAGGCGACCATATAATCATCTAATTCAGAAACGCGATCTGCATCAGGACAAAAGAAGGCATTGTTCTCTACTTCCGCCCAATCTTTATGCTCTATTCTTATTGGGCCAATTTGCGAAAGATAACCGCGAATGACGATGCCATACTTTTCTTTTAAATATTTTTTAGCTATTGCGCCTGCTGCAACACGCATACAGGTTTCGCGTGCAGAAGAACGACCGCCACCACGATAGTCACGAATACCGTATTTTTGCTGATAGGTATAATCAGCATGGCCGGGACGAAACATCTCGGCGATGTTGCCATAATCTTTCGATTTCTGATCTTCATTCTCAATCAAAAGACCAATCGGCGTACCTGTTGTCATGCCTTCAAATACACCACCCATTATTTTAACGGTGTCTGATTCTTTGCGTTGCGTAACGTGGCGTGATTGACCCGGCTTACGACGATCGAGATCGACCTGCATATCGGCTTCTGTTAAGGCCATCCCGGGTGGGCAGCCATCAACAACGCAAACATAACCCGGCCCGTGGCTTTCACCGGCACTGGTTACTGTGAATAATTTTCCGAAAGTATTTCCTGACATGGCGCGCTATTGTATACGGGAACGTTGTTGGCGTATATGGCTGAACTGTATTGCTTTTATTTGTCCAAATTAATAGTCAAAATTTGAGAATAAGTGCTTAAATTAAATATAAGATGATTCGACCAATCCTAATTACAGTATTCCTGTTACTACCTCTTTCATTGAAGGCGGAAGCCATCAACATGAGCTTGGAAAATTTAGCAGGAGAACAGGAAGCCTTAAGTAATCATATCGGCAATGGACAATGGGTTGTCATCAATACCTGGAGTCCAACTTGCAGCGCTTGTGTGGCCGATTTACCCGCAGTAAAAAACTTTATCTCCAGAAACCCCGGTGTCCCAGTACTAGGTGTGACATTAGACTTCCCTTCTTTTGGCTATGGCAAAATAAATATTCTGAAAGAGTTCTTAAAAAATACCCCTCTAGACTATCCACTTTTTCTCGCAGACATAGAACAAGCATCAACAGTAATTGGTCGCTGGCTAGTCGGCATACCATCCATAACAATTTTCCACCCAGATGGCCGGCCTCTAGTCACTTGGCCGGGTGTAGTTGAAGTCGATGAGATAGAAAAGTTTATTGCGAATTATAAAGAGGAAAGCGATCCGTTATCGGATGGGTTTGAATAACCTAAGTTTTCACATAGAAAATAGTCTATGCCTGACTTCTATCTGTGATTTGCCATCAGACCTTTCATGACTAGTTTCAAACTGAGCATAGGAACCATGCTTTATATCGATCTCAGTGCAGGATAGTTTCAACAGCTTTTCTCGATTACCAATCGCCGTTTCTAATTGTTTAATCGCAAACTCGGTATCACCATCCATAACATACCCAATCATACAACCAAAGGGTAAGTTTTCAGCATACTGCGCAGTAACGTAACGCATTATCCCTTCTTCTGCATACTTTCCTGCTAAGGAAGAACGGCTCCCATCATTGGATATCGTATTTAATCTCTTACACTCATAAGCAATATAACGTTCATGATCTTGATCTAAAAATAGAACCATATCCAGAATCCCTTTGGTGGTAAAATCGCCTTTTACATCCTCTTCTCTTAGTTTGAACTGACAATCAAGAAAACCATATTTAATGACAGTTCTATCTTTACGTAACAAATCAACCAGACGTTGAGTAATATGATCTTCTATAGAGTTCTTATTAAACTTTGTAATTACATCAGGCCAAACTTTAACCACATTCTGGATTAAAAGATTATCAATATCTTTTATTCTCTTTAACCAATTTGATGGATTCCCTATCATCATTAGCTTCTATTCCTTAAACTTTTGATGCAACAATTCAGAAGCAATTGCATCCGCATCTGCTAATGCCGTAGAACCTAACCAGAAACGACGTTTTCTAGGTTTAATCAAATAAAGAACATCATCAATAAATACTCGTAGATCAGGAATTAATTGAAAGTTGCCAGAAAGTTTAGATGGCAATACTTTCCATATTTTTGCCAATAAAGCTTCCATATCTTGATTCTGTTTTATTTGAAATGCAGGTGTAGCTGAGTCTGTGCTTATACGAACACTAATCACGGCCAAATCAAAGGACTCTCCTACCAGCTCTATAACTGCACGGTTAGGTTCATTTAACCATTCTGTCAACGCCTTTGATAAATATTCACCATATAATTTAATATCTTTATAAGTCGCATCCATCCATAAACTTGGAACACGTTTAGCCTTAACTCTTGGTTGCATACTCGGAATAATATGATAAAGCGCATCTTCAATAATCTTGATCTGTGCTTTATCAAGATCAAAATAACGATAAATAATATTATCTATCTCTGTCATGTAACCTGATATATCAGTCTGTAATAATTTATCACGTTGTTTTAATAGTCTTTCAATTAAATCAACAGCATCATCAAATGCACTTTGCGCTTTTCTTTTATTATCTAAATCATGAGGTGGAGGATAAGGTATATTTAATAATTGCTCTTGATGAACGTTAGGACGTTCCATTCCTGTATTCGATCTATGATGAAAGAGAAACCAGGCTACAAGTGAGCTATTAAGGAGTGCCGTCAGAAATATTGCTTGCCGTGTATCTCTTTTTTCAAAACTGATTGCTTGTATTGCATGTCGAAAACTCAAGTCCTGAACACAATAACTTGCTCGTAAACGTCCATCTATACTACTAATTCCTTGCATCACTAATATATGTGGAGCCTTATAGCCAGCTTCAAAGTTTCGCCTATAAACATTACTTGTATTCCAAGGTTTAGTTTCTATAGTAGGCATAACAACGGGAATAAACATTGCAGCATCAAGATGAGGGATTTCTGTTAATATTCTTGAAGATGTTATTTTATATCCTTCCTCTTTTATTCTATGATTTTGTGCAGGGTTAAAACCTTGACCAATAATCCACTTTTTATCGTTATTATCATTTTTTGACTTTTGATGCGTAATTATTTTCTCACCTAATTTTGGATATTTATGTAAGAATTGAAAAAGTTTTGCATCTGGAGTCTGCATCCACATGCGTCGTTTTAATAATAAAGGATCCTCTTTGACAAGTTGGATTGGCAAATTTGCTTTATCTACACTACTTAGCGTTAACAATCTTTTCGTTTTCAAATTAATATCTGCTTTTGGCACCCAATACTCAAACCGGTAATTTTTTTGTTGGCCAGATAAAGGTTTGTAAACCATTAAAGCAGTTGGAGCATTCCCGTCATCAAAAAGTTGAAAACGCATATCTGCTAAATTGATTACCCGAGTTAAATGCACATTATTTAGCCATTGTTCTCGTGCACTAAGAAATGTCGTACTGTGATTAGTGAGGAAGCTGGTTGCTTTAAGTAATAACGCAATCATTCCATCTTTTTTGCAGTGAGATAGAGCTTTCCAAGCAAAACCCCAAGCAATTTCTTTACCTGGCATTACACGGTTATTCGCGTCACACCATGCTATGGCCTGTTTTTGGTCACCTCGTTTACTTACCCAAGGTGGATTACCGATCAAAAGATCGTATTGCTCACCATCCGCTTCTACTTGAAAGAAATCTTTTACTCGTAATGTCTCTCCGCACAACTTCGGCAACAAGCGTCCTTTTTCCATTAGCTTTAATATTTCTGATGGACGTGCTTTTTCAAGCAAGGCTATATAAAGCGAAAATGCGGCAACTCGAACCGACTCTTTTTTTATGTCAAAACCATAAATTCGTTTTATTATCGTCAACAAAGAAGGCCATGAAGGTAGCTGATTATTATGTTCGCTACGCCACTGCTCCGCCATTTTATCAAAGAGCCGAACTAAAAAAATTCCCGAACCACAGGATGGATCCACGTATTTACCAGCTATTTTTTGTTTATCTGACAATTCGCTCCAAGCTTGTTCAACAACTAAGTCAGCTAAAAACATAGGCGTATAATATGCTCCAGTCTCTCGCTTAGCATTAGGATCAAAACCGAGAAAACGATCATAAACGGCACTTATCAACTCAATCGGAATATAACGAAAATCATAAGGCCAAAACTGATATTGTTTTGACACTAGATTTAAATTACCGGAACGAAATTCAGCAAGAATATTGACATGTTCTTCTTTTAATTTTATGTGTTTCTCTTTTTCATCGAATGAACAAGGCGCAATAAATAGATCACCGTTAAAATGCAGCTTAAGCAACTTAAATAATTGTGTGAATTTATCTACACGACCATCATTGAGTAGCTGCAATAACGATGTGATTTTTGAATTACATGTCGCTTTTACAAAATAATCTGCATCAATAATTTTTTTATCTTCAAGATAGGCAATGAACATAACTTGCATAAGCAGTGCTTGTGCGGAATCAATAGTCAAGCCACTTGTAACCAATTTATTTATTGTTGCTTCAAGATTTGAAAGTAAAACTTGATCAATACGATTGCTCGCATCAAATTTATCTTCATTTGCTGCTATAAATCGACCCGACTCAACACCTAGCACTAAATTCTTCAATTCAAGTGCATCTATCGTAAGATTTAGTGTTGCTACTAAACGTTCTGTTGATTGTGTATCAGAAAAATTGTCTACAGGAAGTTGCGATAATGAATAAACACGTAGCGTATCTCCTGTAATGACGGCTAAAAGACTGGCTAAACCCTGATTCCATAATGCTTTATGAATTTCATCTACACTATCTTGTTCAAAACTTTCTTGTACCAAAAAAGCGATGGTCGGTACCCCTGAAACACAGTGTATTGCCGAAAGTCCGAGCTGGTTAAATGATTGTCGAATAGCAGAACCATGAGGAATATCATTTAAACTATCCTCAGTACGAATAAATTCAGGAGAATGTCGTTCCTCAAGCTGAAGTGCTGAAAGCCATTCGGGTGAAATCATTTATTTCACCTTAACAAGGCCAAGCTGTAATGCGGATTGTTGCGGTAACAAACCGAGAAACTCACACATTAATGAGTAAGCAGGCTGAATGTTCACTATAAATCCCTCCCTGGAAACTCTATTCTTATCTAGTCTTTCACATTTACCATTTTCAGGACTAATAAAAAGTAATGTTTCACCAGTTAATATCTGCGGTTCTTTAATACAAGTATAAAGTTCATCAGAAAATTTGGCTATCGCTGTTGGCGTTAAACAAAACATTTCACTCATGTGTTTAATTACTGAAAAAAATAACAAATCAACTGGTTGATATTTTCGTGCTGACCGTGCTTTCGTTTTCTGTTCACAATAAGGAGGTAACGTATCAGTCCATGCACGTAATTGGTGGCGTTCTATAGATAACGCTTCACAAAGATCCTTTGTTTTAAGGGTTATAGTGTTAGCCATAAAATAGCATCCGAAAACTGAGCATAATTTAGCACAGTTTTGTTAAAACTAACACCATTAAATTACGAGATTAACTAAATAATTTTTGGGGAAATAATAATAACAAGAGGGCAATAATAATTAATCTTTTTCTTTTTTTGCACGAATACGCTTTAT
>JBMZNW010000092.1:325-7764 GCA_049619915.1 Gammaproteobacteria bacterium | reverse complement strand
TGAATTACTTTCTACATAATTTGGGGCGACTCTTTATAACTTCAAGTGCTAAAGCTATAAAAATAGCTAGATAGGTTTGATAGCAGTCAATTTATATGCATTCAATTGTTAATTGCCAAGAAAATTAATAAACGCCGATGTCGATATAGGAGCGAAGTAATTTTTGTATTGCGACAACATAAGATGCGGTTCTGAAATCTGTCACTTTATCATTCGTATTTAATACTTCTTTTAGCTGGTGATAACTATTACGCATTGTGTCATCCAGACCTGAGCGAACCAGATCCAGTTCATCGGCACCATAAACAAGTTCTTTTTGCATCCATTCTTCAGCCTGCTTACCAGTCATGGTTTCAATCGCCTGTAACATTTTGGCGCCGTGTAATTCATCATGTCTTCTTTCCATACGACCGAAACGAATATGACCGAGGTTACGTACCCATTCAAAATAGGATACGGTCACGCCGCCAGCATTGACATAAGCGTCAGGAAGAATGCTTACGCCTTTATTTCGTAAAATTTCATCTGCGGCAAAAGTGATAGGGCCGTTCGCTGCTTCAAAGATGACTTTTGCTTTTATGTTATCTGCATTTTCTTTTGTTATTTGCGCTTCCATGGCCGCGGGAATGAGAATGTCGCAGTCAAGTTCCAGTGCAGATAATCCATCTTCATAAAAAGCAGCTCCTGGAAAACCTTTTATCGTTTTATGTTCATTGATATGACAACGCACATCTTCTACACATATACCTTCTTCATTTATTAGCACACCATCACGTTCAATGATTGCCGTAATTTTGCATTCATCTTCTTCGTTCAATAATTTAGCAGCGTGATAACCGACATTTCCCAAACCTTGAACAACAACGCTTTTCCCGCCGAGCTCCGGTTTTAAGCCGGCTGCTTTTACATCGTCAGCATTACGGAAAAATTCACGAACTGCATAAACAACACCTCGACCGGTAGCTTCCGTGCGCCCCCGAATACCGCCGTGTGCGACAGGTTTGCCTGTGACGCAACCGAGATAATTAATGTCTTCCGGGTGTAAATGTTTATAAGTATCAGTGATCCAGGCCATCTCTCTTTCACCTGTCCCCATATCCGGAGCCGGGACATTGGTTGCCGGACTTAGAAAGCCTTTTCTGACAAGTTCGCGTGCAAAGCGTCGAGTAATACGCTGCATATCATCGCGCGTATATTTAGAAGGATCGATGAGTAAGCCGCCTTTGGAACCACCAAAAGGGACATCAACAATGGCACATTTGTACGTCATCAATGAAGCTAACGCTTCAACTTCATCTTCATTCACTATTGGGGCAAATCGGATACCGCCTTTAGCGGGTAAACGATGATCGCTGTGAACAGAACGCCAACCGGTAAAAACTTCTATTTTTCCATTAATTTCAACAGGAAAGCTGACTTTAATAGTAGAGTTACATGATTTTATTGAAGCAGCAGTACCAGAATCTACGTCGAGAACAGACAAAGCGCGATCTGCCATATAGTTAACGCTTTCGCTAAAGCTCAGTGATTTATTATTTTGCCCCATTTTATTACTCCCTTTTTTATTATTATGTCTGCTTTAATGACAAGCTTAGTCTAAATTCTTGGCTATTCCATCCAGATCATGGACGCGGTTCGCCCGGTGTCGCCATCGCGACGATATGAAAAGAATAAATCGGGTTTTTCATAAGTGCATAAATTACATTCATAAATTGAGCCAACTCCACAATTTTTTAGCAAAATGTTGATAATTTTTACTAAATCACAAGACCAGTGATTTTCATCGCGCTGTTCAAATGCTTTTTCTAATAACGTTGAATGATTGGTACAGCTTTCATAAACCTCTTTACCTACTTCATAGTGATTGGCACTAATACAAGGCCCTATCCAGGCGAGCAGGCTTTCAGCTGAAGCAAGCGTTTTGATAGAGTTTTCTACAATGCCGCCGCATATCCCTCTCCAGCCCGCATGAACAGCGGCAACTTTTGTACCTTCTTGGTTACAAAATAAAACAGGGACGCAATCAGCAGTCATGACGCTACAGACTTTATTTTTTTCTGTTGTATAACTGGCATCCGCTTCAAGGTTTTCAGGCGCGTTATTGATACAAATAATTTTTGAACTATGAATTTGGTTTAACCAAACAGGTTCGGACTGTAAATGTAGGTTTTCGATTAGAGTGCTGCGGTTTTTTTTCACATCTTCAGGATTGTCATTAACATGAAGAGCAAGGTTTAATTCATCATAAGGTTGTTGGCTATGACCACCTGTTCGAAGCGTCGTGCCAGCACGAATATGTTTGGGAGTTGGCCAGTCTGCTTCTATCCAAATTCTATTTTTCTGAGTTTCATTTTCTTGGGTTTTATTTTCCTGATTTTTTTTGGGGCTAGTCATACTGGTTTAATACCTCAATAAGCCTAGTTATGTCATCAGGTAGTTCTGCTGTAAATTTTACGGTTTCTTTAGAAGCGGGATGCGGAAGCTCTAGTGAGAATGCATGTAGCGCTTGTCGGTTAAAATTTTTAATGATGTCGCGTAATGGTGGATTAACGCCTTTTTTTATTGATTTATTATTTCCATAGACAGGGTCGCCGACGATAGGATGTTTCATATGAGACATGTGCACACGTATTTGATGTGTTCTGCCCGTTTCCAGTTGCACATGCAAATGTGTGTAATGCTCGTATTTTTTTAATATTTTGTAATGAGTTATTGCGACTTTACCAGAGTTAGTTACGGCCATTTTTGTTCGATGAACCGGATGCCTACCCATTTTATTTTCTATCGAGCCGCCAGAAATAAGCTGGCCAAAAACGATAGCTTGATACTCACGTTTAATATTTCGCTGTTGTAATTGGTCAACAAGGAAAGTATGTGATTCCAGCGTTCTTGCCACAACCATCACTCCGGTCGTATCTTTATCGAGACGGTGGATGATGCCAGCCCGGGGAATTGTCGCTAAAGAAGCATCGAAGTTCAATAATGCATTAACTAATGTGTGGTTTGGATTTCCTGCGCCCGGGTGCACCACAAGTCCTGCTGGTTTGTTGATAATAATAATGCTCTCGTCTGAATAAATGATATCCAGTTCGATTGCTTCGGCTTCATAGGATTCGCCAGTATGGATTTCAGCATCGATTTCAATGATGTCGCCAGAATTTACCTCGCCTCGTTGCTTGTAATTTGATTTATTGACAGTGACATCGCCTGATTTTATCCAGGATTGCAGTCTTGAACGTGAATGTTCCGGGCATAGTTTAGCCAGTGCCTGATCAAGACGTTTCCCATCGAGTTCTTCCGGCACACTAATTTGTCGTTGAAACTTACTCATTTGCTTTCAAGTTTTGCCCTTAAGTTTGGATTAGGCTAACCTACAGTCTATGCGACATTTAATAATATTTTTACTGGTTTTTGCCTTTAGTGGTTGTTCTCTTATTGGCAGCAGAGACGACGAAGACGAGACGCTAAATTGGAGTGCGGACGATTTTTATACTCAGGCAAAAGCTGCTCTGGATTCTGGCGCTTATGATGAAGCCGTTGAACTTTATCAGAAGCTTGAGACTCGGTATCCGTTTGGTGTTCATGCGCAGCAAGCATTACTGGATTTGTCTTATGCTTATTATAAGAATGATGAACCCGAGGCATCAATTGCAGCTTGTGATAGGTTTATCAAATTATATCCGCAAAACAAACATGTAGATTATGCTTATTATCTAAAAGGTTTGGTTAATTTTAATAAAGGTAAAGGCATTACTCAAAGATATTTACCCACTGATGAGTCACAACGCGATCCGGGTGCTTCACAAGAAGCATTTGAATCATTTTCTGATTTGGTTAAACGTTTCCCTGATAGCGAGTATGTTGCTGATGCTGAACAACGCATGCGTTATTTACGTAATATTTTAGCAAAGCATGAAGTGCATGTTGCAAACTATTATATGCGGCGTGGAGCTTTTGTCGCTGCGGTAAATAGAGCCCGGTTTGTTGTTGAAAATTATCCCAGAACACCGGCTGTGCCCGATGCACTTGCAGTGCTTGCAAAAGCATATCGGATTCTTGAAATGGATGATTTATCAGATGACGCTATTCGTGTATTGCAATTAAATTATCCAAATCATCCTGGTGTTTATGAAGCAAAAAATGTAAACATAAAAGAATAGTTCATTTTCTGTTGATTTTTTTATTCATTTTTCTGTGTAAGCAGACGTAATAGGGTAGCGGCGATCTCTTCCAAATGCTCTTTCTGTAATGCGTACTCCGGGTGCGGCTTGTCTTCGTTTGTATTCATTGCGGTCGACTAAGCGAATGACTTTATAAACAGTATCGCCATCAAAACCATTCTTAATTACTTGTTCAGGCGGAGTATCAAGTTCAATATATTGTTCCAATATAGGATCCAAGACTTCATAATCCGGTAAAGAATCCTGATCGACTTGATCGTGCCTAAGTTCTGCACTAGGCGGTCTGCTTATAACTCTTTCAGGTATATTTTGTCCTTTTGTATTTCTCCATTTTGCCAGTTTATAAACCATAGTCTTCCAGACATCTTTTAAAGGCGCATACCCACCAGCCATATCACCATAAAGCGTTGCATAACCGACAGCGACTTCACTTTTGTTACCTGTAGTTAATACGATTTTGCCGCTCTTGTTCGATGCGGCCATGAGTAATATTCCTCTGCATCGCGCTTGAATATTCTCTTCCGTTGTATCAGCAGGTAAATCTTTAAAACGCGACTCAAGTGCATTTAAAAAAGATTTAAAAGGCTCTTCTATGGAAATGATTTCGTATTTTACACCCAGTGTTTTTGCTTGTTCGCACGCATCTTCATTACTCATGTCTGCTGTAAAGCGAGAAGGCATGATTAATACTTCAACATTTTCTGCACCTAATGCATCAACAGCGACGCTTAATGTTAGTGCTGAATCAATACCTCCGGATAAGCCAATAAGTGCACCGTTAAAATTATTTTTCTTAACATAGTCTCGCGTGCCTAGCACAAGTGCGTTATAAATATTTTCTTCTTCAATGGTTGAAGTAATTTTAATATCTTTTGACTGCTTCAGCTCTAGATCAAAATCATATAAACCTTCTTCAAAGGCAGGTGCATGAAAGATGATTTTTCCTTCGTTATTAACGATCATTGAATTGCCATCAAACACGAGTTCATCTTGTCCGCCAACAAGGTTGCAATAAACAATATGCATGTTTGAGTCTTTCGCGTGCTTGCTAATAATACTTTCGCGCTGGGAAAGTTTATTTTTATGGTAGGGCGATGCATTGAGATTGAACATGATTGTCGCGCCTGCTTTTGCAGCAGCTTCGATGGGTTCAGGAACCCATATATCTTCACAAATACTAATAGCCGCTTTGAACCCTTTTATATCAAACAGACACGTTTCATTACCGGGCGTAAAATATCTTTTTTCATCAAATACACCATAATTTGGCAGGTTTTGTTTGTAATACGTTTTTATAATCTTGCCATCATGGATAAGACTACATGCATTATAGAGCTTATCATTTTCGATTATCGGGTAACCAATAATGATATGAGTATTTTTTGTAATAGTTACGATTTCATCCAGAGCTGCTGAGACGTATTTATTAAAAGCAGGACGTAATAATAAATCTTCTGGAGGATACGAACTTATCGTGAGTTCAGGAAAAATAATTATATCTGTATCGTTGTTCGATTCAGAAATCGTGTTAATTATTTTTTTAGTATTGCCTTCAATATCACCAACTGTAAAGTTTAGTTGGGCAAGAAGAATTCGTAATGAAACATCAGACATAAACTTTTTAGGAGATTATTAAACGGCATGACCGTATAGGTCATGCCGTTATCAATGCTGAAACTTAAATACTCTAGTAGCTATATAAGTTTCAAATATACATCAAACTGACAGTAATAATCAGTTTAATTTTTCAGCAATTGCGCTGCCTAACTCACCAGGTGAACGTACGGTTTTTACATTCGCATCTTCAAGCGCAGCAAATTTATCATCTGCTGTACCTTTGCCTCCTGAAATAATAGCGCCGGCATGGCCCATACGTTTTCCTGGAGGAGCAGTTACGCCGGCAATATAGCCGACAACTGGTTTGCTGACATTTTCTTTAATGAATTGAGCCGCTTCTTCTTCCGCGGTTCCGCCAATTTCACCGACCATAATAATACCTTTGGTATCAGGGTCTTCTTCAAACAGGCCGAGGCAATCTATAAAGTTCATGCCATGTATCGGGTCGCCACCGATACCAACACAAGTACTCTGTCCGAGTCCATTTTGTGTGGTTTGGTGTACGGCTTCATAAGTTAATGTGCCTGAGCGAGATACAACACCGATACTACCGGGTTTATGGATGCTGCCTGGCATAATACCTATTTTACATTGCCCAGGTGTGATTAAGCCGGGACAGTTAGGTCCGATTAAACGTGTGTCTGGAAATTGTTCTAGATAAGCTCTGACTTTAACCATATCCAATACAGGGATACCTTCGGTGATACAAATAATGATTTTTATTCCGGCTTCTGCTGCTTCGGTAATTGCTTCGGCTGCAAAGGGCGCAGGAACCATAATCATACTTGCGTCAGCTTCTGTTTCATTAACAGCGTCAGATACGGTATCAAATACAGGACGGTCAAGATGTTTTTCTCCACCTCTGCCCGGTGTTACGCCACCGACAACTTGGGTGCCGTAGTCTAAAGCTTGCTCAGCATGAAATGTGCCTTGGCGACCTGTGAAGCCCTGGACAATTACTTTAGTGTCTTTGTTAATTAATATAGCCATTATTATTTACCCCCCTACGGCTGCAACTGCTTTATTTGCCGCGTCGGTTAAATCATCGGCTGTAATAATAGTGAGTCCACTTTCTGCTAGTGTTTGTTTACCTTCATCCACTTTTGTACCTTCCAGTCTGACAACAACAGGTATATCAACACCAACTTCTTTAACGGCTTTAATAATACCTTCTGCAATTAAATCACAACGCACAATTCCGCCAAAAATATTCACCAGAATTGCTTGTACGCTTTTATCAGAGGTAATCAGTTTGAATGCTTCTGCAACTCTTTCTGCTGTTGCGCCGCCACCGACATCAAGGAAGTTTGCCGGTTGCCCGCCATGGAGCTTGATAATATCCATGGTTGCCATAGCGAGACCTGCACCATTGACCATGCAGCCGATATTGCCTTCTAAGGTGACGTAATTAAGGTCAAATTGTTTAGCAATACTTTCTTTTTCGTCGTCCTGACTTGGATCATTCCACTCTTCAAGAGTTGATTGTCTATATAATGCATTATCATCAATAGAAATCTTTGCATCGAGTGCTACTAAATCAGCTTTGTCATCAATGATGAGAGGGTTAATTTCAACCAGGCTCAAATCTTTATCGATATAAAGTTGATATAAGTTTTTTAATATTGCGGTTAATTGCTTGCG
>JBMZNW010000092.1:0-315 GCA_049619915.1 Gammaproteobacteria bacterium | reverse complement strand
GCTTATCGTTTAGTCCCAGCGCGAAGCCAATACGACGGCTTTGATGATCTTGTAAACCAAGAACAGGATCGACAATAACGCTAATTATCTTTTCCGGTTGGGTTGCTGCGACTTCTTCGATGTCCATGCCACCTTCTGTTGACGCCATAATCGCAACACGGCGACTGGCTCTATCAACAACCAAGCCAAGATAAAGTTCTGAAGCAATATCAGACAAACTAGAGATTAAGACACAGTTAACAGGCTGGCCGGTTGGGGCAGATTGTTTTGTGATGAGTTGAGAACCGAGCAATGAGCGTGCGGTAGATTCCAATT
>JBMZNW010000091.1:0-7899 GCA_049619915.1 Gammaproteobacteria bacterium | reverse complement strand
ACAAGCAGCATCACAGAACGCATGGGTTATTAGTTTCTTTAGTGGTGTCTTTGTTTTACTTGCGCTTTCGATGTTTGGTTTTTTTGAATTAGGTTTGCCAGCAAGTTGGCAAAGCAAATTATCACAGAACCATAACGAATCTCATCATGGCACCTTAAAAGGCGCCGCTATCATGGGCGTGCTTTCCGCTGTTATTGTCGGCCCATGTGTTGCACCTCCGTTAGCAGGCGCATTGCTCTATATCAGTCAAACAGGCGATGCTGTGTTAGGTGGCTTAGCCTTGTTTGCAATGGGTTTAGGCTTTGGTGTGCCGTTATTAGTTATCGGTGCAACATCAGGAGAACTATTGCCGCGTGCCGGACTATGGATGGAAAAAATTAAACATGTCTTTGGCGTAGTAATGTTAGGTGTTGCTATCTGGTTTCTGGAAAGAATACTTCCTGCATCCTTTACACTTGTTTTATGGGGCGCGTTATTTATTGTCACGGCTATATTTATGGGTGCACTAGATCGCATCGAACCAATAACAACACACTGGCAGCGTTTATGGAAAGGCTTAGGCATAGTGATATTAACTTACGGTGTTCTTCTTGTTGTTGCATCAACACAAGGTAACGGTACTGTCCTGCAACCGTTTAAAGGCTATGCGAATGTTCAAAGCAGTCAGTCTCTTCCGTTTAAAAAGATCGCGAATCTTGATGACTTAGATAGAGAATTAAAACAGGCACAGTCTCAAGGTAATACTGTCATGCTTGATTTTTATGCCGACTGGTGTGTTGTCTGTGATGAAATGGAAGCTTATACGTTTTCTGATGCAGCGGTACAACAAACATTAAAGCCTGTGGTGTTATTAAAAGTTGATGTCACTGAAAATAATGATGATGATAAAGCGTTCTTAAAGCAGTTTGATTTATTTGGCCCGCCTGCAATTTTATTTTTTAATAAAGAGTCAAATGAAGTGAAGTCGCATCGCCTTGTAGGTTTTGTCGAAGCAGAAGCGTTTGTAAAGCATGTTAAAGAGGCGCTTACATTATGAAGCAATGGCAAGTATTGTTAATCGGTTTTATTTTGGCGGTTGTGTTTGGTGTTGGCGGCTATCAACTTCAGCAATATCAAAACCAAGAACAAAACAAAACAAAAGAAACAGACCAGGTCGTTACAATTAACAATCCTGTTAAACCAAAAGAAGTAATAGGCACAAAGCTTGAAGATTTTCATTTATTCGATACTGATGGACAACAACGACAGATATCAGAATGGCAAGGCAAGACATTGGTATTAAACTTTTGGGCAACATGGTGTGCGCCGTGTCGAGAAGAAATACCTGCGTTTGTTGAGTTACAAGATCAATATCGAAGTGACGGATTACAATTTGTTGGCATTGCCTTACAGGAAGCAGAAGAAGTGCGTGACTTTCTTCAAGAGTTTAATGTTAACTACCCTTCTCTCGTTGGTTCAGCCGATGCAATGAAGATAGCGAAACAACTTGGTAATGATATTGGTGCTTTGCCTTATACTGTCGTGATTGATCGTAATGGAATAATTTCCTTTACACATCGTGGTCCCCTGCTAAAATCTGACGCCGAAAAAGTTATACAAAAGCTTCTTTAGGCGCTTCTCTAGTCACTTCCGTGGCCACTTCTTTAGGAAAATAATCGCTAAAATATTAATTCGTATTTCCGTAAAAATACTGCTAAAATCCGCAAAATAGCTTTGAAAATCGCTAAAAATGATAAAAACATGCGATTTGGAGGTTTTTCTAGAAAAACTTTCAAATTTTGGGGAATAATTTGAAATTTCTTGTCTTAAACGGGCCAAACTTGAATTTGCTGGGCGAGCGTGAACCGGAAGTCTACGGTACAACAACGTTGGCTGAGATTGACGAACAGCTTGTAGAACTTGCTAAAGAACGCGGGCATGAACTGTCTTCTTTCCAAAGTAATGCTGAACATGAGTTAGTTGATCAGATTCACGCAGCAAAAAAATCGGGTGTCGACTTTATCTTATTCAATCCAGGTGCATTTACACATACGAGCATTGCTTTGCGAGATGCAATGCTCGGGACAAACTTGCCTTTCATTGAAGTGCATCTTTCAAACGTGTTTTCACGAGAAGAATTTAGGAAGCATTCATACTTATCTGATATTGCCATTGCAGTAGTCAGCGGTTTGGGTGCGTATGGTTATGAACTTGCTCTGCTTGGTGCAGAAGCTCACTTAAAAAATAAATAACGGTATATAAAACGATGGATATTAGAAAAGTAAAAAAACTAATAGAGTTACTCGAAGAATCAGGTATCGCTGAAATAGAGATTCACGAAGGTGAAGAATCTGTGCGTATTAGTCGCGGTTCAACAGTTGCAGCACCGCAAGCAATTAATGTAACAGCGCCTGCTCCTGCGGCTGTGCCAGCGCCCGTACCTGTTAATACGCCTTCAAGCGTACCCGAAACTGCATCAAGCGATGATTACGCGGACGAAGGTCATGTTATTACATCACCGATGGTCGGTATTTTTTATTCTTCTCCTTCGCCAGAAGACCCTGCCTTTGTTACAAAAGGTCAGGACGTAAAAGTAGGTGAAGTGATTTGTATTATTGAAGCAATGAAAATTATGAATCAAATAGAAGCCGATGCTGATGGCAAAGTCGTTAGAGTATTGGTCGAAAATGGTGACGCTGTTGAATACGGACAGCCTTTATTTGTTATCGAATAATTTTCCTTCATTAACGTTTTTTAAAATTAACTGAATTCAAGAGTACATTTATTAATGTTAGATAAAGTTGTTATAGCTAATCGAGGTGAGATAGCACTTCGTGTTTTGCGAGCTTGTAAAGAGCTCGGTATAAAAACGGTTGCGGCCTATTCTGAAGCAGATCGCGAACTAAAACATGTTTTCCTTTCCGATGAATCAGTTTGTATTGGCCCTGCACCTTCAACAAAGAGTTATTTAAATATTCCGGCTGTCATTAGTGCGGCTGAAGTGACTGATGCTGTGGGTATACATCCGGGTTATGGTTTTCTTTCAGAAAATGCAGACTTTGCTGAACGCGCTGAGCAAAGTGGCTTTGTTTTTATTGGTCCTAAAGCAGAAACAATTCGCTTAATGGGCGATAAGGTTTCTGCAATTAATGCAATGAAAAAAGCAGGCATACCATGTGTGCCTGGATCAGATGGCCCCTTAGGTGATGATCCAGAAACATTAAAACAAATAGCAAAGAAAATTGGTTATCCAGTCATCATTAAGGCTTCCGGCGGCGGCGGCGGCCGAGGTATGCGTGTTGTGCATAGTGAAGCAAGCTTGCTTAAATCTGTAGCATTAACACGATCAGAAGCAAGCGCAACATTTGGCAATGACATGATCTATATGGAAAAGTATTTGGAACGTCCACGTCATGTAGAAATACAAGTGTTGGCTGATGAACATGGCAATGTCATTTATTTAGGTGAACGTGATTGCTCAATGCAACGTCGCCATCAAAAAGTTATTGAAGAAGCACCCGCGCCAGGACTTGATGAAGAAACACGTAAGAAAATTGGTGAACGTTGTGTCGAAGCTTGTCGAGCAATTTCTTATCGTGGTGCAGGTACATTTGAATTTCTATATGAAGACGGTGAATTTTACTTTATAGAAATGAACACCCGTGTTCAGGTTGAACATCCTGTGACTGAAATGATTACAGGTGTTGATATTGTTAAAGAACAATTGCGCATCGCCAGTGGTTTACCACTGAGTTATACGCAAGATGATATAAAGATCAAAGGTCACGCGATTGAATGTCGTATTAATGCTGAAGATCCGGAAACCTTTATGCCTTCGCCAGGCGTTATCCAACATTATCACCCACCGGGTGGTTTTGGTATTCGTGTCGATACGCATGTTTATCAAGGTTATAAAGTGCCGCCGCATTATGACTCTATGATTGGAAAGTTAATTGCTCATGCTGAAACAAGAGAAATCGCTTTAACTCGTTTATCAATGGCATTATCTGAGATCGTTATTGATGGCATTAAAACCAACATACCTTTACATCAAGAGTTGGTTAAAGATAGCGCGTTTGAAGCAGGTGGCACCGACATTCATTATTTGGAAGCCAAACTTGGCATTAGCTAATGTCATGGCTTCAACTTGAACTTGAAACGCATCAAGCTCAAGCTGAAGAGCTATCGGAGTTACTCGAACAACTAGGTGCAGTATCTGTAACGCTGACAGCTTCCAGCGATGAACCTGTATTTGATGTGGCAGGCCAAAACGAAACTGAGTCGAAAAAACTTTGCCAAAAACTTTGGAATAAAACAAAGTTAATCGCCTTACTCCATCCTGATGCTGATCTCGATATTATTCTTGTTTGTTTACGCGATCGCGTTGGTACTGAAAATATTTTTAGCCACAAGATTGAATTACTAAAAGATAAAGATTGGGTTAGTGAGTTTAAAGCTGCGCATCAACCTATTATTTTTTCTAATCGTGTTTGTATTTCTCCAAGTTGGTGCGATAAACCTGAACATGATCTTCCGACGTTAATACTTGATCCCGGTTTAGCATTTGGTACTGGCACTCATCCGACAACTTCTTTATGTATTGAATGGTTAGCAGAACACGATCTAAATGGTAAAACAGTAATCGACTATGGTTGCGGTTCCGGCATTCTTGCGATGGTTGCGGCAATACTTGGTGCGAAACAGGTATATGCTGTTGATATTGATGCGCAAGCTATACAAGCAGCAAAAGAAAATGCTGAGCGAAATAACTTGTCCGATAAAATAGATATCAGTCTTGTAGAAGACGCTTCATTACCTGTTGTTGATATATTAGTTGCAAACATTTTAATGAACCCACTTAAAGGTTTAATAGAAGAGTTTTCTAGCATTACAGCTTCCGGTAGCGATATTGTTTTATCCGGCTTATTGCATGTACAGGCGGAAGAATGTTTGGAGGCCTATTCATCTTGTTTTAATATGGATGAACCTGTTTTCAAACAAGAGTGGACGCGTCTTCACGGAACAAAAAAATAGATGTATACAGTTTGCCCCGGTTGCACCAGACAATTTCAAATTTACGCTGAACATCTTTCCGCCGCAGCGGGTCAGGTACGCTGTGGTTTTTGCCATGAGCAATTTAATGCCACGGAACGCTTGTATGACAAACCGCTGTCTAATGAAGAAGCTCTGGATAAACAACCTGTTGTTGAATCTGTAGAAGAGGAAGAACCTCAATTTGATATTCCTGAAAAAATAAAACCGTCGCTAGACGTACCTGAAGAGAAAGAAAGTGTCGTTGTAACAAGTAATGAATCAGGCAATGTATTAGAAAATGCGCAGGAAACGGTACAAGAAAATACAGAAGAAAAGGTTCAGGGACTTGAGACGGCAATAAATGAAATTGGTATAGATTCTTCAGTTGAAGAAACTAAAAATACAAGCAAACAAGAACCGCAAGAAGCACAAGAAAGTATTCAGCAAAGTAACATTGATGCCTCTGAAGAAATAACCGTACGTAAAAAAGTTGAAATTCAGGATGAAGTAAAACAAGAGTCTTCGCAGCCGGTCGATGAAGCTGAGGATAAGGCTGTTTCTGAAGAGCAGTTTAACTTTGCAGAAGTAGAAGAATCTCTTTTATTAGACGAATCGCCTAAAGTAAAAAGCCGATGGAGCTGGCTCGTGTCTTTCTTCTGGACGGTAGCAACGCTAGCCGCATTAATTATTATTGTTGCACAACTCGCATGGTTTAACCGGGACAGGCTTTTGCTCGAATACCCTGAGTTATTGCCTTATGCAAAGCAGGTATGCGCTGAGCTTGATTGCCAACTTATCCGTGAAAAAGATGTGAGCAAAATTAAACTGGTGAATCGCGATGTACGTTTGCACCCGACCTATCAGGATACTTTATTAGTTAATGCGGCAATGAAAAATGAATTATCCATTCGCCAGCCTTACCCTAAAGTCCAGCTTACTTTATTTGATACCTCTGGTTCTTTATTGGGCTATCGAGAGTTTGTGCCGGAAGATTATCTCGATAACAGTATTGAGATTGATAAGGGTATGCCAACTGACTCGCCAGTATACTTTGTGCTGGAAGTGAGTGGCCCCACTGCGGGGGCTGTTAGCTTTGAATTCAGGTTTCTCTAGTAAGTAAAGTCACTGATTTTACTGGTTAAAAATAAGCCGCTTTACATGTAAAAGTAGTCGGTTATTATAGGCTCATAACCAAGTTCTACTCATTTCTGAAGAAAGCGGTTTCATGTTTATAGGGTCTCATAATCTTAAAAATAATTTGGTGCTTGCGCCAATGGCGGGCGTCACTGACCAACCATTTCGGTTGCTTTGTCGGCAGCTTGGTGCTGGGCTGGTTGTGTCTGAAATGGTCACATCTAATCCCGCGCTTTTTAATACTCGCAAAACACAACTGCGTTTAAACCATGCCGGTGAGCCGGAGCCTCGTTCGGTTCAAATTGCTGGTGCTGATCCAGAACAAATGGCACAAGCCGCTATATTTAATGTTGAACATGGTGCACAAATCATTGATATCAATATGGGCTGCCCGGCGAAGAAAGTCTGTAATGTTATGGCGGGTTCCGCATTATTAAGAGATGAATTACTGGTTGAACAAATTCTCACCGCTGTTGTTAATGCCGTTGATATTCCTGTGACATTAAAAATACGAACAGGCTGGGACAAAGAAAATCGTAATGCAGTCAAAATTGCGCAGATCGCTGAAGAAGCTGGAATACAAGCTTTAACCATACACGGTAGAACACGCGCTTGTGCTTTTACCGGTATTGCAGAGCACGAAACTGCCGGGGAAATTAAAGCTAGAGTCGGTATTCCAATAATTGCAAATGGTGATATCACCACGCCGGAAAAAGCAGCCGAGATTTTAAATACCTATAACGTCGATGGAATTATGATTGGGCGAGCGGCACAGGGAAACCCGTGGATTTTTCGGGAAATAAACCATTATCTAGAAACAGGCAAAAAGCTTGCGCCACCGGATAGCAAAGAAAAGAGTGCAGTATTAATTAAACATGTTTCAAACCTGCATCAATTCTATGGCGAGTACCAAGGCCTACGTATTGCGCGTAAACATATCGGTTGGTATTGCAAACAACAAGACGAAGCTAATACATTTCGTGCCGTTGTAAACAGAATTGAATCAGCAAGTGAACAACTGGCTGCATTAGAAAACTTTTTTAGTGAACAACAGGCCATCGCTGCATGATAAAAACTAAACTAAAAAAACAAACAGCGACTGATCGGGGTGAATCTCCAGAAAAATGTTTGGCAGACAATGTTCAACGAGCGATGGAAAATTATTTTGACGATCTTGATGGTCACGAAGTAAAAAACCTTCATGCCCTCTTTTTGGAAGAAGTTGAAAAACCTTTCTTTAAAGTTGTTATGCAACATACACGGGGCAACATTACTCATGCAGCACAAATGCTTGGATTAAACCGAGTGACATTACGTAATAGGCTAAAAAAATACGGCCTTGATCAATAAAAACTATTTAATAAATTTTTCAGTTCTCTATTCAGGAAATAATCAATGGCAAAAGTTAAGCGCGCGTTAGTCAGTGTTTCAGATAAAGCTGGCATTGTTGAGTTTTGTAAGGAAATAAATGCACTAGGTATAGAAATATTGTCTACCGGTGGCACAGCAAAATTACTGGCGGATAATAATATTAATGTTATAGAAGTTTCCGACTATACCGGCTTCCCTGAAATGATGGATGGCCGTGTCAAGACACTCCATCCCAAAGTGTTTGCCGGTATCCTCTGTCGACACGACCGCGAGGACGATCTGCAGGCACTTCAGGAATACGGAATACAGTTGTTCGAGTTGGTGGTGGTGAATCTGTACCCATTTGAACAGACCGTGGCGCAACCCCAGGTCACGGACGCC
>JBMZNW010000090.1:3436-7917 GCA_049619915.1 Gammaproteobacteria bacterium | reverse complement strand
GACATCGTCCCTGCCGGAGCAGCATCGGATTTCAAATTAATTAAAGCCTGTTCTACTGCTTCCTCAACATAAGACATGGCCATGCCATCATTAAGAAAGTATTCATAACCAAAACGACCACCGCCGCCGGAACCGCCTTTCTCTATTTTTCCATCTTCTTCAACAATAACGTTTACATTCAGACGCACTAACGGTCTGACATCAGCACTTAACTGGCCTTCGTTATTCGCAACGAGAACGGTTGATTGTGATCCCGTTAATCCAACCATAACTTGTTTAACACGCGGATCTTTTTGACGTGCCGCCTGATCCAGTTGTTTTAGTAAGTTAACTTTTTCTTCTGTAGTAATTGAGTGTAATGGATCAATATCATTATAAAGAATGGGAGAAGTTGTTTTCTTCCATACTTGAAGTTGACCATTATCACCATGACTGGCAATAGAACTCGCTGCTTTAGCTGCTTGCGTTAAAGCAGGTAAGATAATTTCATCAGAATAAGCAAAACCTGTTTTTTCACCACTGATTGCACGCACACCGACACCTTGATCGATATTATGCGAACCTTCTCTAACGATACCGTCTTCCAGTACCCAGGATTCAGAATGTGCAGATTGAAAATAAAGATCAGCTTGATCAATAGAAGGTAGCATTAAATGATCGAGTGTATTTTGAACATCATTTAATTCGAGCCCACGGTTATTGAGCAAAATGTTTTCAGCGGTTTCTAAGGTTTTTGTCATTTCTATTTATTGCCTGATTATTCCTAAAATAATACTTCAAAAATTTATATTTCAAATTTAATGTGCGATAAGGCAGGAAACATCTTTCGTAATCGGTTTTGTTTTTCCAAATCAATCGTTGCAACAGCAACGCCTTCACCTTTATCGACACTTGCCAGTATAGTACCCCATGGATCAACAATCATACTGTGTCCCCATGTTTCACGACCATTCACATGTGTTCCTCCTTGATTAGAGGCAACGACATAACACAAGTTCTCAACTGCGCGAGTTTTAAGTAGCGTTTCCCAATGTGCTTCACCTGTGGTTGCGGTAAACGCAGCCGGTGCTGTGATAATTTGTACATTCTGTTTATGCATCTTTCGATACATTTCTGGAAAACGCAAGTCATAACAGACAGACAAACCGATATTTCCAATAGCCGTTTCTGCAACAATAATATCATCTCCGGCTTGAAACCCATCCGATTCACAATAGGATTCCTCGCTGGTTTCATCGACAAGCACATCAAATAAGTGAATTTTGTCATAACGCGCAATGCAATTACCTTTCGGATCATAGAGCAAGCTAGCTGGACAGACTTTTTCCGGTTTATCAGATTGGATAGGAATTGTGCCGCCTAATAAATAAATCTGATGCTTTTTAGCTTGCTCTGAGAGGAATGATTGCAAAGTGCCATTGCCAAACGGTTCCTGAGCGGCCAGCCTTTCAGAGTCCTCTATACACATCATCGGAAAATTTTCCGGCAGTGTTACCAATTTGGCTTTTTTTGATACGGCTTCAGCAATAAGTTTTTCAGCAGTTTCCAGATTTTCACTGACGGCATTTGTTGAGACCATCTGTATTGCAGCTGCATTTATCATCGCTTGATTATACGGGACTCTCCGGCGTTAAACAGTCCTGTAACGTTATTAAGGTTTACCGTATAATCGCAGCCTTTTTAGTTTCAGGGTCAGAAAGTGAACGAGGATTTTGCACGAATAAGTCGATTACCCCCTTACGTCTTCAATATTGTTAATGAATTGAAGATGGAGGCGCGCCATCGTGGCGAGGATATTATCGATTTTGGTATGGGCAATCCTGACCAGCCGACACCAAAACATATCGTCGACAAACTGGTTGAAGCGTCGCAGCGGGAAAATACCCATGGTTATTCTATTTCTCGTGGTATACCAAGATTAAATCGTGCAATTTGTAACTGGTATAAAACCCGATACGATGTTGATTTAGATCCTGAAACAGAATCGATTGTCACATTAGGCTCGAAAGAAGGTCTGGCGCATCTGGCGATGGCGGTTGTTGATCGAGGCGATGCTGTACTGGTGCCGAATCCAGCTTATCCAATTCACCCATATGGTTTTATTCTTGCTGGAGCAGATGTGCGGCATGTGCCGATTGGTCCTGGGATTGATTTTTTTGCAGAATTAGAAAAGTCGATAAGAGACTGTTGGCCGAAACCGAAAATGTTGTTGATCAATTTTCCTGCGAACCCGACGACGCAATGTGTTGATTTGGAATTTTTTAGTAAAATTATTGAAATTGCCAAAGAGCATCAGATCTGGGTTGTTCAGGATTTGGCCTATGCGGATATTGTCTTTGATGGTTATACCGCACCATCAATTCTGCAAGTACCGGGCGCGAAAGA
Organism: Gammaproteobacteria bacterium; assembly: GCA_049619915.1. Taxonomy (GTDB): domain Bacteria; phylum Pseudomonadota; class Gammaproteobacteria; order Eutrophobiales; family Eutrophobiaceae; genus UBA7359. Next base: position 5,532 of record JBMZNW010000090.1, on the reverse strand, counting down.
AATCGCCGTTGAGTTTTTCTCTATGTCGAAAAGTTACAATATGCCGGGTTGGCGTGTTGGTTATATGGTCGGAAATCCGACGCTGGTTAAAGCCTTACAAAGAATTAAGTCTTATCTGGATTACGGTACTTTTACGCCTATTCAGGTGGCAGCAATAACGGCATTGGAAGAAGACCAACAATGCGTTGCGGAGATTAGAGATATGTATCGCAGTCGCCGCGATGTTTTATGTGATGGTTTAAATTCGATTGGATGGGAAGTGGAAAAACCGAAAGCAACGATGTTTGTTTGGGCACCGATTCCTGAACAATATAAACATCTTGGTTCGTTAGAGTTTTCCAAGAAATTATTACTTGAAGCAAAAGTTGCAGTTTCACCCGGCATTGGCTTCGGTAGTTATGGTGATGACTTTGTTCGTTTTGCTTTAATTGAAAATGAGCATCGAACGCGACAGGCTGTTCGTTCTATGCGCAGCATGTTTAGATAAAAAATAACACTAAATTTAGAATTATTTAGAGAATTAAGAAATTATGGAACCCGTAAAAATAGGTTTGCTCGGTCTCGGCACTGTTGGTGGTGGGACGGTTAATGTTTTAACTCGTAATGCAAAGGAAATCTCACGCCGTGCCGGTAGAGAAATTATTATTTCTCATGCCGCTGCCAGAGAATACTCATCTGACTTACCAGGTTTAGATAAAGTAGAAAAAATTTCAGATGATGCATTTGCGGTTGTTGATGATCCGAATGTCGATATTATCGTCGAATTAATTGGCGGTTATTCACCCGCAAAAGAACTTGTTCTTAAAGCGATTGAAAATGGCAAACACGTTGTTACAGCAAATAAAGCATTGATCGCGCTGCATGGCGATGAAATTTTTGCAGCAGCTCAGGCAAAAGGTGTGACTGTCGCATTTGAAGCAGCCGTTGCCGGTGGCATCCCGATTATTAAATCGGTACGTGAAGGTTTAGCGGCAAATGAAGTGGAATGGATTGCCGGTATTATTAATGGTACGGGTAATTTTATTTTGACCGAGATGCGTGATAAAGGTCGAGACTTCGAAGATGTTTTAAAAGAAGCACAGGAATTGGGTTATGCTGAAGCCGACCCAACTTTTGATGTTGAAGGTATTGATGCAGCACATAAGTTAACAATTCTCGGCTCGATTGCATTCGGTATGCCTTTGCAGTTTGATAAGACGTATACCGAAGGCATTAGTAAAATAGAACAACAAGATGTCTTGTATGCCGGTGAGTTAGGATATCGTATTAAACATATAGGTATTACACGTAAGACAGAAGCCGGTGTAGAACAACGTGTGCATCCAACCTTAATTCCAGAGCGACGTTTAATTGCTAATGTTGATGGTGTAATGAATGCGGTGTTGGTGAAGTGTGATGCAGTAGGGCCTACCTTGTATTATGGTGCAGGTGCCGGATCAGAACCAACAGCGTCAGCGGTGGTTGCTGATATTGTTGATATCGTTCGTGCTTTAACGGCTGATCCAGAACATCGTGTGCCACACTTGGCATTTCAGCCTGATTCATTAGAAGACATTAATGTCTTGCCTATGGAAGAAACTGAAACAGCTTATTACTTACGACTACATGCTGTTGATAAACCCGGTGTATTAGCTGATGTGACGCAAATACTGGGTGATTCTGGAATCAGTATTGAAGCGATTTTACAGAAAGAACCTGTAGAAGATGCCAGTCATGTACCGATTATCTTTTTAACACAACGTATTAAAGAGAAGAATATGAATGATGCGATTGCAAAAATTGAACAACTTGATGCAATCAATGGTGAAGTCATGCGCATACGCATGGAGACATTAGGATAAAATAATGACATTTCGAACACGCTATACCGGATTAATTGCTAACTACCGTGATCGTCTTCCTGTTAAAGACGACACAAAACTGATCAGCCTTGGTGAAGGTAATACACCTTTAATACAGCTACAGAATATTCCTGACTTGTTAGATAACAAAGTCGATATCTACGTTAAATATGAAGGTTTGAATCCTACTGGATCGTTTAAAGATCGTGGTATGACCATGGCTGTTACCAAAGCTGTAGATGAAGGTGCAAAAGC
>JBMZNW010000090.1:0-3426 GCA_049619915.1 Gammaproteobacteria bacterium | reverse complement strand
AATTATTTGTGCTTCGACCGGCAACACCTCTGCTTCGGCAGCGGCGTATGCTGCGCGAGCTGGAGTTACTGCTTTTGTCTTAATCCCCGATGGCAAAATTGCACAAGGTAAATTAGCGCAGGCGATGATGGAAGGTGCGATAATCTTACAGATAAAAGGGAATTTTGATGATGGTATGCGTCTGGTAAAAGAAGTTGGTCAAGATACGCCGGTCGCGATAGTTAATTCAATTAATCCATACCGATTGCAAGGTCAAAAGACGCTTGCCTTTGAGGTTGTTGATGAATTGGGACGAGCGCCGGACTTTCATTGTTTGCCGGTTGGTAATGCCGGTAATATCAGTGCACATTGGATGGGTTATAGTGAATATGTGGGTCAATTAGATCCTATTTTCCATAACGATAGTTTGGAAGAATACGATAGAAGCGCGGTCACAGATAAGCGTCCGGTAATGGTCGGTTATCAAGCCAGTGGCGCCGCACCGTTCCTACGCGGTGAGATGGTTGATAATCCGGAAACAGTAGCAACAGCGATTCGTATTGGTCATCCACAATCCTGGGACTTGGCCTGGAAAGCGCATGATGAATCCGGTGGCTGGTTTGATGAATGTACCGATGAAGAAATTTTAGCGACACAAAAATTACTGGCAGAAAAAGAAGGTGTTTTTTGTGAACCGGCATCGGCAATTTCTCTGGCCGGTGCGATGCGCGATATAAACTCAGGCAAAATTCCAGCAGGAAGTACGATTGTCTGTACTCTAACTGGTCACGGCCTTAAAGACCCTGATACAGCAATTAAACAAAGTACTGCACCTGTAGTTAAGGTAGATGCTGAACTGGAACAGGTTAAAAAAGCAATCCTAGACAATTTATGACTACTGCACTCGGCTACTCTTCGTTAAAACTAAAATAAAAATACTCATGTACTTTTGTACACTGCGTTATTTATTTTAGTTTTGCCTCGATTAGCCTTCGCTCGTGACGTCATAAACCGAGGTTTTAAATTAAATAAAAGTAACATCATTTCTCTACTAAACTGGAAGGTTATGGATGCGTAGTTTGACAGTTTTTATACCCGGTCTGTTTGGCCCTGATATCGCGCTTCATCCTGATGATTTGCCGAGCTTACCCGCATTAAACTGGTTCCTGAGTCGTGGCGGTTGTCAAAACATTCAACAGGTTTCCGCCAGTTATACTTTATGTGAGTTATTTGGTTTGCCTGCAAATAACAGTGGTGACTACCCTATAGCTGCTGTTTCTCGTCTAAGTGATGATAATCAACATCCTGAAGGTTTATGGTTACGTGCTGATCCTGTCCATGTCAGCGCTGATCGTGATGGTTTAATTTTAATTGATAATAACCGTTTTACTTTAACTCAAAGCGATGCTTTAGCACTTGCGGCAGATATTAATTTATTGTTTCAACCTTATGGCATAACGATAGAAGTACCTGTCGCAACGCGTTGGTATTTACGCGTCAATGAAAATTATGAAATTAAAACTGTACCGGTCGATGCGATTGTTGGAAAAGACATTTTGCCTTTTATGCCTAGCGGTGATGATCGTATTAATGTCATTCAATTAATGAATGATATCCAAATGACGCTGCATAATTCTGATGTGAATAAAAGAAGGGAAGAAGAAAAACAATTACCGATTAATAGTATCTGGTTTTGGGGTTATGGTGAACTGCCTAAAATAATTAATCGAAATTGGTCATTTGTTAGCAGTGATGAAATATTAGCGAAAGGTTTATCTATGGTGGCAGCCACACCGTTTGAAGAACTGCCGGATAGTTATAATGATATTGCTGACAAAGGTTCAAGTTATAACGGCCTCATCGTTTTAAATTCATTTCAGAAGTTTAGTTATTATCATGACCTGGAAGGTTGGCTTGAAGCGTTATTATCCGTTGAAGAAAACTGGTTAGCGCCATTACTTAAAGCATTAAAAAGTAAACAGCTCGATCAATTAACGATAAGAACGGAGCTGAACGAGATTAAACTCGATAAAACCGCTCGATATAAATTCTGGAAGAAAAAGAAAACGTTAAATTCGTTTAAAAATAATAAGCGTGAATAAAAAAATAACCCGCCGAAGTGTTCCTGAAGACGTAACCCTGCCTGGCACATTGCATCCTGTGTTGCAGCGTGTGTATGCAGCGCGAAATATCAAAACAGCAGATGAGCTTGATTACTCGCTTGCTTCGTTACTCTCATTTGATGGTTTAGCCAATATAAGTAACGCTGTTTCTTTATTAGAGGAAGCTCTGAATCAACAGGAACGAATATTAATTGTCGCGGACTTTGACGCTGATGGTGCGACCAGCTGTGCATTGATGATTCGCGGTCTAACAATGATGGGGATGAAAGACATTGTTTATGTCGTGCCAAACCGGTTTGAGTATGGCTATGGTTTAACGCCCGAAATTGTTGAGGTTGCGCTGGATTATGAACCTGATTTATTAATAACCGTTGATAACGGTATTTCAAGTGTTGCCGGTGTTAAGCGTGCAAAAGAAAACGGTGTAAAAGTATTAATTACTGATCATCATTTACCGGGAAATGTTTTACCTGATGCCGATGCAGTTGTTAATCCTCAATTAGAAGGTGATCAGTTTGCAAGTAAGAACCTCGCCGGTGTTGGTGTTGTTTTTTATATTTTATTGGCTTTGCGGGCAAGATTAAGAGAAGAAAACTTTTTTGAAAAAAATAGCATGGCTGTACCTAATTTGGCAAACCTGCTTGATATTGTCGCGCTAGGAACGATTGCGGATGTTGTTCCATTGGATAAAAATAATCGGACGCTTGTTACGCATGGCTTGAAGTTAATAAAGCGTAACAAAACGATACCGGGTATTGCTGCATTATTTGAACTATCTGGAAAAAAACTGGCATCAATTACGGCAACTGATTTTGGCTTTTCTATTGCGCCAAGATTAAATGCGGCTGGTCGCTTAACTGATATGTCTTTAGGTATTGAATGTTTATTGACCGATGATGTTGAGAAAGCAAAGCAAATGGCGAGTCAATTAAATGAACTCAATAAAGAGCGTCGACAAATACAAAGTGAGATGCAAGAACAAGCGATGTCATTTCTGGATGATTATCTAGAAAAAACATCGGGTGAGGCTCCTTTGGGTTTGAGTCTTTATAACTCTGATTGGCATCAAGGTGTGATAGGTATACTTGCAGCCAAGGTGAAAGAAACATTCAATAGGCCAGTCATTGCGTTTGCGAAAGAGAGTGAAGATAGCGACCATGAATCAAGAGAAAAAAATAAGTCGAAAGAAAATAATTCAATCATTAAAGGTTCAGCACGTTCTATACAAGGCTTACATATTCGTGATCTGTTGGAAGATATGACTCGGCTTTACCCGGATTTGATTTTGACATTTGGTGGACATGCAATGGCAGCCGGCCTAACA
>JBMZNW010000089.1:0-7945 GCA_049619915.1 Gammaproteobacteria bacterium | reverse complement strand
ATAACGATGCTGATTCTCGTTATCTAAAGGAGATGTTGCGTGACGCGGCTGAAGGTAAACATACTATTAATGTTGCCTACACTGCTACAGAAGCGATTGCTTCATTGCAAGAACAAGATTTTGATATCGTCCTTACTGATTTGGACTTACCCGACACAAATGGACTCGATATTATTAAAAGCCTCCAGGTGGCTAACTCTGAGGTGCCAATAGTTGTTTTGACCGGGCAAACGGATGAAGAACTAGCACTAGGGATTATACAAATGGGTGCGCAGGACTACCTTGTTAAAGGACAGGGCGACGGTCATTTGATTAATCGTGTCATTGATTATTCTATTGAACGTAAGAAGGATCTGGAAGAGCTCAGCCATTTAGCCAACTATGACAGTCTTACCGGTTTAGCGAACCGTCTCTTGTTTCGAGAGCGCCTTGATAGAGCTTTAATTCGCGCTGATAGAAATAAATCGTTGGTTGCGTTATTTGTTATCGATCTCGATCGTTTTAAAAATGTAAACGATACCTTGGGTCATGATGCAGGCGATAAGTTGTTAATTGATGTTGCCGATAGATTGAGAAAATGTACTCGGGGCGGTGATACCATTGCACGTTTAGGCGGTGATGAATTTACTATTATTATGGAAGATATTAAGGACGTTGATGATGCCGTAATTATCGCTGAAAAAGTGTTAGCATTTATGCAAGAAAAATTCATTATAAAAAATAATGATATTTTTGTGACACCAAGTATAGGCCTCACTATTTATCCTATTGATAATTCAAACGCTACTAACTTGTTTGTTAATGCTGATGATGCGATGTACAGCGCCAAGAAAAGCGGGCGCAATTGTTATCGTTTTTTTACGTCTGATATGAATGCTCATTTGGTCAAACGCGTTAAGCTGGAAACCAAATTAAGACGCGCTATAGAGAATGAGGAACTTGTTTTATATTATCAGCCAAAATTTAATGTGAATGAGAAATATCCCATAGGAGCAGAGGCTCTGGTTCGATGGAATGACCCAGAAGAAGGTATGATCTCTCCCGCATTATTTATTCCATTAGCAGAAGAAACCGGCTTAATCGGTCCAATAACAGATTGGGTCATCAAGGAAGCCTGTACACAAAATTCTAAATGGCAACAGCAAGGTTATAAACCTATAAGAATGGCAATTAACCTGTCACCAAAGCAGTTTAACCGCAAAGATATCGTTAGCCGTATTTTTAACCAAATCATTAATTCAGACTTGTCGCTTAAGTATGTGGAACTGGAAGTGACCGAAAGCGCATTGATAGAAGATGTTGAAAAAAGCTGTGAAATTATGATGGAGTTAAAAAAATGGGGCGTACATATTTCTATAGATGATTTTGGTACGGGCTATTCTTCATTAAGCTATTTGAAGAAATTTCCACTGGATACATTAAAGATAGATCAATCCTTTGTCAGAGACTTAATGCAAGACTCAGATGATGCAGCGATTGTTACTGCTATTATTGCCATGGCAAAAAACCTGAAATTTAATGTCATTGCTGAGGGCGTAGAAAATCAAGACCAGCTAGATTATCTTGCTGCCCATGGTTGTAATGAAGTGCAGGGGTATTTCACCGGTAAGCCTGTACCTGCTGATGAGTTTGAGCAACTTTTAGTAAAAAAAACTGAAGCGTCCTCCTTGCACCTCGTGCGTTCTGCATAAAGTCTTAGTTTTTCTAATATCTAATTATTTTTGTATGGCTATCAAGCCGACGTTGCCTATAGTAGAATGCGCCCTTTTTTATTTCAGGTGTAAAAAATGCTCGAAATTAGTCCATTACTTAGCAAAATCTCAAATATGCAGGAGCGTGTTAAGTCGCTAAGGGGGTATCTTTGAATACGAGGAAAAATCTGAACGCCTGATAGAAGTATCGAGAGAACTTGAACAACCTGATATCTGGGACGACCCAGAAAAAGCACAACAACTGGGTAAAGAACGTGTTGATCTGGAAAACATTGTTCAAACAATAAATACATTAGAAGAGTCTTTTTCTGATTCAATCGATTTATTGAATCTAGCGCTAGAAGAAGACGACGAAGAAACTGCTGCTGCTGTTGCAGACGATCTAGATACGAATGAAGAACAGCTTGTTAAATTGGAATTTCGCCGAATGTTTTCCGGTGAAATGGATGCAAACAACGCTTATCTTGATATTCAGTCTGGCTCAGGAGGTACCGAAGCACAGGACTGGGCTGATATGTTGTTGCGTATGTATTTGCGTTGGGGTGAGCAGCACGGCTTTAAAACGGAATTAGTCGAAGTCTCAGCAGGCGAAGTTGCGGGCATTAAAAGCGCGACGATTCAATATACGGGTGATCATGCTTTTGGTTGGTTACGTACAGAAACAGGCGTGCATCGTCTGGTAAGAAAATCACCTTTCGACTCTGGCAATCGACGTCATACTTCCTTTGCTTCAGTTTTTGTTTCACCGGAAATTGATGACAATATCGAAATTGATATCAATCCAGCAGATATACGCATTGATACGTATCGAGCCAGTGGCGCTGGAGGACAACACGTTAATAAAACCGATTCCGCGGTAAGGTTAACGCATATTCCGACAGGCATTGTCGCTCAATGTCAAAATGATCGGTCACAACATAAGAATAAAGATCATGCGATGAAGCAACTGCGGGCAAAATTGTATGAACTGGAAATGCAAAAACTCAATTCAGAAAAACAACAAATGGAAGATTCGAAAGCCGATATTGGTTGGGGTAGTCAAATACGATCATATGTTCTCGATCAATCGCGCATAAAGGATCTAAGAACAGGAGTAGAAACAGGAAATACACAAGCTGTATTGGATGGCGATCTGGATAAGTTTATTGAGGCCAGTTTGAAGAGCGGTTTATGATATAAAATCACACAGCCTTGTATATCTGTTAATATCAGAAAAATTATAAATTAAAGTAAATAAGAAAAAGTTTTATGAGTGAAGAAAACGACAACCAGAATGAAACCCAGAACGAAAACGATCTAATTGCCCAACGTAGACAGCAACTACAGGAACTGCGTCAAGCAGGTAAGGCGTTTAAAAATGATTTTAAACGTGATTCACTGGCTGCGGATTTAGTCGAAAAGTATGGTGAGCAGAGTAAAGAAGAACTGGAACAGGCTTCAGTAAAAGTAGCTGTTGCTGGTCGTATGATGAGCCGACGTATTATGGGTAAAGCCTCGTTCGCTCATATGCAGGATATGTCGGGAAAAATTCAACTCTATGTGCGTCGTGATGATTTGCCAGAAGGTGTTTATAACGACGGTTTTAAAAAATGGGATGTGGGCGACATTATTGCCGCAACAGGCACAGTAATGAAAACCAATAAGGGTGAATTAAGTATTCATGTTGATTCCATTTCATTATTAACAAAATCTTTACAGCCGTTGCCTGAAAAATTTCATGGACTGACAGATCAGGAAACACGTTATCGTCAACGTTATGTTGACTTGATTATGAACGAAGAGACTCGCGATACCTTTAAGGTTCGTTCAAAAGTTATCGACTTCATACGAGCATACTTAAAAGATGAAAAATTTATTGAAGTAGAAACACCGATGATGCATGTTATTCCAGGTGGTGCCACGGCACGTCCGTTTACGACACATCATAATAGTCTGGATATGGAACTCTTCTTACGTATAGCGCCAGAACTCTACTTAAAACGTCTGGTTGTCGGTGGCTTTGAAAAAGTCTTTGAAATAAACCGTAGTTTCCGTAATGAGGGGTTATCGCCAAGACATAATCCTGAATTCACCATGATTGAGTTTTATCAAGCTTATTCTGATTACGAAGACTTGATGAATCTGACCGAAGATATGTTACGTAATCTGGCAATGGAAGTGTGCGGTAGTCATCAGGTTACTTATCAAGAAGAAACTTATGATTTAGGTAAACCGTTTGAAAGAATGACTGTTTTGGAATCAATCTTGAAGTTTAATGAATCTGTTAGTCTGGAAGAATTACAATCGTTAGATTCAGCACGCGCCATCGCAGAAAAACTCGGTATTCCGCTTGAAGATAGTTATGGCTTGGGCAAGGTGCAAATAGAAATATTCGAAAAAACAGTCGAGAGTAATTTAATGGCGCCAACATTTATTACGCAATATCCGACAGAGGTTTCACCTTTGGCACGTAAAAATGATGATGATCCTTTTGTCACTGATCGGTTTGAATTCTTTATTGGCGGGCGGGAAATCGCAAATGGTTTCTCTGAGTTAAACGATCCGGAAGATCAGGCTGAACGCTTCCGCAAACAGGTGGAAGAAAAAGAAGCCGGCGATGCTGAAGCCATGCACTTTGATGACGATTACATCACCGCACTTGAATACGGCATGCCTCCGACAGCAGGAGAGGGTATCGGTATTGACCGTCTGGTTATGTTTTTAACCGACTCGCCAACAATTCGGGACGTGATTCTATTTCCGCATATGCGTCCGAAAGGCTAGTTATTATTAACGTTCAGTTGCACTGAAAAAGGATATTTAATCCGTCTGAAGAAATTGTAATTGCTAAAGTAGCGATTAAATATTCTTTACTATTCTTGATACCAGTCGATTTTCGTGATTTATTTCATACATATAATAAAAATGGACTATATTTCTGATTAATTAGAACTTTTTAATCAGCCTCAAGTCCATAGTCCTATACAATTATTTTGTATATTAATATAAGATTTTAGTATGAATAGTGTCTTTTAAGGCACTGTTTTTTTTTAACTCAAGGAGAATCAAAATGTCCGACAAAAATAAACTTAATCCATTAACTGTTGCTCTAGGTACTACTTTTGCTATTTCACTGGCTTCTAGCCCAATCGTAAATGCTGCTGACAACCCTTTTGCTGCTAATCAACTAAGCAATGGCGGTTATCAAGTTGCTGGAGATCATGCTGAAGGCAAATGCGGTGAAGGTAAGTGTGGTGAAGGCAAATGCGGCGATAAGAAAGAAGGCGAAGGCAAATGCGGTGAAGGTAAGTGTGGCGAAGGCAAATGCGGCGATAAGAAAGAAGGTGAAGGCAAGTGTGGCGAAGGCAAATGCGGTGATAAGAAAGAAGGCGAAGGAAAATGTGGTGAAGGTAAATGCGGCGAAGGCAAGTGTGGTGACAAAAAAGCCGAATAAGGCAAATATGGTTCTTAGCATTAATCGACAAGAATTGAGAACCTATGTCTAAGAACTATCCAGTTAATGGAGCCGGATTAGGTCTGCGGCGAGCCTTTATTGGCTCGCTCGCAGATTCTATGCCTGAGCAAGTGCAGTTTATGGAAGTCGCGCCAGAAAACTGGATAGATGTTGGTGGCAAATTTGGCCGTCAATTTCAAAAAATATCAGAACAAATCCCTATAGTTTGTCATGGTTTATCTTTAAATATTGGTGGTGTCGCACCATTAGATGAAGCATTTATACATAAAGTTAAGCAGTTTCTAGAAAAATATAATATTCCCGTCTACAGCGAACATCTGACTTATTGCGCAGATGAAGCGCATTTATATGATCTTATGCCGATTCCATTTACAGAAGAGGCTATCAAGTATGTCGTGGAAAGAATTCAACGTGTCCAGGATATTCTTGGACAACGTATTGCTATGGAGAACGCATCTTACTATGCGGCTCCAGGTAAGGAAATGGAAGAAATAGAATTTGTTAATGCCGTTATCGAACAAGCCGATTGTTTATTTCATATCGATATTAATAATATTTACGTTAACAGTATTAATCATAAATATGATGCCGAGAAATTTTTAAAAGCACTACCCGGCGATCGTATCGCTTATGCACATATCGCCGGACATTATGTCGAAGCAGAAGACTTACGGGTTGATACGCATGGTGCTGATGTCATCGATCCGGTTTGGGAATTACTGGATGTTGCGTACAAACATTTTGGCGTGTTCCCAACATTATTGGAGCGCGACTTTAATATTCCGCCGTTAGATGTGTTGTTAAAAGAAGTCGACACAATTATTCATTATCAAAATAAATATTCTGAACATGAGCACATCAGCAAACAGCAAGGTTAACGATTTTCAGGATATTCAACATGTGTTTACACAGCACATGCGTGATCCAGAAAATAATGCTGGCCCAGAAGGGATAGAAGACAGAAGGCTTAAGGTTTATCGCGAACTGGTTTATAACAATATAGAAGGGTTCATCGCGAATAGTTTTCCTGTTCTCAGAAAAATTATAGACGATGATAGCTGGCATAAAATGATTCGAGATTATGTGGCGCATCATCAAGCGCATACACCTTTATTTCCAAAAATGCCGCAGGAATTTCTGCAATATCTTGAACATGAAAGAAAGCAGAACGTTGCAGATCATCCCTTTATGCTTGAGCTGGCGCATTATGAATGGGCTGAAATTTCTATTTCTATGGACTCTCGTGAAATTCCTTCTGATGAAATTGAGCCAAATGGCGATCTACTTGAAAGTATTCCTGTTGTTAACCCAGTGCTCATGCCGTTGGCATATCAATGGCCAGTTCATCGAATTAGTCCGGAATTTTTACCTGATACGATACCAGAGCAGGCGACTTATCTATTGGTTTATCGTGATAGAGATGATGATGTTGGCTTCACTGAACTGAATCCAGTCTCAGCTAAGTTAATCGAAGTGTGTTTAGAAAATACAAATCAACTAACTGGTAAAGAAATTCTTTTATCCATAGCCGAACAATTACAACACCCTGATCCCGATGTCGTGATTAAAGGTGGACTCGAAATCATGCAGGATTTTAAAAACAAAGACATTATTTTGGGCACTCAACTGAAAACAGAGGAATAATTAATGCAAGCAGCAGTAAATTTTATCAATTGGACTCAAGATCTGCTTGAGAAAGTAGTTGAAGCGATTGGTTTTATTGGACCGTTATTATTAAGGTTGTATCTGGTTCCTATATTTTGGATGGCGGGTACTAAGAAAATAAATTCAATGGAAAGCACCATACAATGGTTTGGCAATCCTGATTGGGGCTTAGGTTTGCCTTTCCCAGCTTTAATGGCCTGGATGGCAGCATTAACTGAAGCGGGCGGTGCAATTTTATTATTATTTGGTTTGGCGACACGTTGGATATCAATCCCATTAATGTTCACAATGATTGTTGCAGCTGTGACAGTTCATTTACAGCATGGCTGGTTGGCTATTGCGGAAGGTAGCGGTTTTTTTGCCACAGAAAGAACAATGGGCGCAATCGACAGACTGGATCGTGCTAAAGATATTTTAAAAGAACATGGCAACTACAGCTGGTTAACTGAAAATGGTTCAATCGTTATTTTAAATAACGGAATTGAATTTGCCGCAACGTATTTTGTTATGTTACTTGCTCTATTGGTAATTGGTGGCGGTAAATATATTAGCGCCGATTACTGGATAGCAAAGAAATTTAGAAATTAATCAAGTGCCGATCTGTAATTTAATTCAGGTCGGTTATTCTTCATCAAGGAAAGGCTGATATGTCATATGGCAATGCCTTTCTTTTCTTTGTCGTTTTATTATTCATCTCTTTTCTTCTAAAACCGTTTATTAAGAAAACACCTGTTCCATTTTGTTTGATCCTTGTTTTGCTCGGGTTTGTTAGCTCTGAGTTCACAACAAAAATTTTAAATATAGATACGGGTATTCGTTGGGATAATTTTAAAGCAATTATTTTCTATGGCTTTTTACCTATACTGGTTTTTCAATCAGCGGTAACTATCAATATAAAAACGCTAATAAAAACCAGTGTTTTAATATTAATAATGGTTTTGCCATTAACGATTCTATCAATAGCAATCACAGCTATCGGTTTGTATAAAGGTATTAATCATGCAGAAGGGTTTCCGTGGATTGCTGCATTAATTTCCGGCGCATTACTTTCTGCCACAGATCCAGAACCCATATTATCAACTTTAAAAAAACATAAAATATCAGAAAGAATACG